>JAEKLQ010000055.1 GCA_019509785.1 Fibrobacterota bacterium
CAAGGTCAGGTCCTTCCAAAAGCAATTCACCTATGCCGGGGGCGATTTGCCCATGAGCGGGCAAAACGCTTCGGCGACGATCGAGATCGGCTTGGACGTTACCGATCTGCTCGATTCCCTGGCCGGGGCCCAGGAAGCCTCCTTTTTCCTGGTCGTGCAATCCAAGGGGGCGAATTCCGGAACGGTCAATTCCATGTCCCTCATGGACTACAGCGCCGGAGCGGCCAACGAGATCAAATCGACGCAAACCAACGTGAAGATCAATTCCAACGCGAAAACCTACGTGAAGGTGGCGACTACGGTTTCGACCGGCATCCTGAAACGGGCGACACCGCTTACGGCCGGGCGCGTGGAAGCCCGCCGCGGCGGGGGCGGATACCAGATCCGGGGACTTTGGAAAGGGACGGAGGCGATCGAGGTCATCGGGGTGGATGGGAAGCTCAAGGCTTCCTTCACGCCCGCCGCGGGCGGAACCTGGCAGATGCTACCTCGGTCGATCGGCCCGGGCACCTATTCGATCCGGAGCATCGGGAGGAACGGCGCTTCCGAATCGAGCCCTGTCACGTTGCGATAGGCTTGCGATAGACCCCGGGCGGGAACGGGATTACGGGCCCGGGGATGCGGACAAGAATAAGAACGAGGGCAAGGGAGCATTATGATCAAACGCGCATGGAAATTGGTTTTGGCGCCGGCCGGCTTGGCGGCGCTGTTGTTCTGGGCCTGCGACAAGAGCGCAACCGGGCCCGGAAACGGGACCGCCTTCGGCAACCTCTCCGCGCCGGACTCGGTCTATGCCGCTTATACGCGCCTATACGATCCGCCTTGCACGCTAACGGTTTCCTTTAACTACGATCCCGCCAAGCAAGGAGGCGTCGAGGTCGCCGCGACCCTGGATTCCGGGATCTCCTGGATCCCGGTCGCCACCATCGCTCCCGGCGGCCCTAACCCGGCTAAGGTCGTTTGGCCGTTGGACCGGGATGCCGATACCGGCCACTTCGATTTCTTCGGGTATAAGGAAGCCTATCTGAAGCTCACCGAGAAAGCGTCGGGCCAATCGATCCAATCGGGAAAGTTCAATGTCATCGGCAACATTCCCTTCGTCCTCAACTCGCCCAAAGGCGGGGAAACTTTCGCCGTCAAGGACAGCATCCCCTTGCAGTACGCGGTCAATACGCATCTGACCGCCCAGATCAAACCCTGCATCCGGCCTGACGATACCACCATCCAATGGAAAGCCCTGGAGAAGTTCACGAGCTCGACGACCTTGACCTTCCAGCGCGGCCCGATCCGATCCTTCGTCCAGAAGTTCACCTTGGCCTATTTCGATACCACCCTGGCATGGACGGGCAAATGGGCGGATCATCCGTTGCAAGTCATGCTCAAGGATTACGGGTCCGGGGGGAAAATCAAATTCTCGGGACTGATCGCGATCACGCAAGATTGAGCATGCGGAGTCCCAGCCCGGCATTCGCGGCGACCTGCGGCCGCGCTGTCATCCTAGCGGGCGTCCTGCTCGCGGGATGCGATTTTCCCTATCGTCCGCTGCCCCAGCCGCAGCCATACTTCGAACAGAAATCCAACGGTTCCGTCTTCTCGGTCAATACCAACCAACAGGTTTGCAATCCTACCATAAGCGAGAGCGACGCCTATCCGGCTTCCATGCTGTGGCTGGGATTCGATCAACTTTCCGTTCGGGTTCCGGACAGCCTAAAGGGCTACCCCCTCGACCGCATCGAAGAACATGATCGGATCACGGTTACGGATACCTCCAATACCGTGCGTTGGTACCTGATGGCGCGCGACGCAGCGCCGACGGGAGAGATGCAATGCCCCCGGTGGTCGGCGCATCCCGATTACCTCTCTTTCACGGTGGGGATTCCCGCGCAGGCCTACAGCGGTTACGTGGCAAGGATAACTGATAAGAAGATGCTGAAGATCTGCGATGCCCATCTGGAGGAATTCAGCACGCCGCATACCTGGTTACCCGATAGCGTCGTTTCCACCGCCGATGCCGGTAGCCCGATTTACGCTGCGAACGGTTTCGCGAGCCGGGACGATATCCAACGGTTCTTCGGAACGACCCGGTTCAAATTCGCCTTCGCTATGCCCGAAACCCAGGGAGGCGCCTTGTTCTTCGTCGACTATTCGGCGGCCGGCGATCCCTCCGCCGTACGCTTGCCGAAACCCTCCGGCCGGGAATCGTGGCATTGCGAAAGCCCCCAGATTTCCCGGGACGGGAATTGGATCGCCTACCATTGCTTCCAGAACGCGGTCCCTGGCTTCGGCTACGCGACCTATATCCAGAAGCTGCAGGCGGACGCGCTTCCGGTGCTGATTGCCGAGCGCGCCTCCGATCCGCATTGGTGGATCGAGCCGGGGAGCGGCGCATACCACCTGGTGTACACGGTAACCAAAGGGGATTACTTCACCACCGCCGAATTCACGGATACGACCCTGCAGAACGACGGGAGCGTGGGAGCGACACTCAGGCAACGGCTCGCGGGAAGCCCGGCTAACGGCCTCTCCGTGGACGCGCAGGCCAAGCCCGATACCCTCGTGCGTTTACCCTTCAAAGGCGGGCTTTCCCGCGACGGCAACTTCCTCTGCACGGCGTACAAGTACGCTTACCTCATGCGGCTTAAATGAAGAGACGGCGAATCCTCCGGGGCGGCCTGATTTTAGCAACCATTTTTCTTGGTCTTATTCCCGCCTTCCGCAAGGCCATTCCCGCATTGCGATCGGAAGCCCGCGGGCTCGACGCCGGCGCGCTGGCGTTGAAGCCTTGGCAGAGCATCGGCGGGTGCGGCGCGGGAGGCTCCGGCGGGGGGTCGAGCGGAATCCGGTGGGTCGGCAGGGGCGTGAGCGGGGCCCTGCTCGACGTCGAATTCATGCCCAAGATCAATTTCGGGCAAACCTTCATGTTTGCGATCGCGGAGCCCCGCCTGGCCTATCATCCCCGTTGGTCGACGGAACTGGGACTTTCCATGCCCATCGGCATGAAAGAGATGGAAGTCCAATACCAGACGAACCTGGAGCCGGAATTGATCCGCAACGGGAGCCGGGGCGATCTCACGGCGGATGCGCGGCAATTGTTCGGGGACCACAGCCAGTACGCGGCCCAGCTCTCGTTCACCTTCCCTACCGGGCAATACGATGCGCAACGCGGTACCGATCGCTCGAAGAACGTGCTGCCGCAGGGCCTCCAGATGGGCCGAGGCGTCTACTCCGGTACCTTGGGCTTATCGTACACGCGGGATTACGACCAGGGAATGATGCTCTACGACGGCTATTTCAGCTATCCGTTCATGTTCCGCTTCGATGGAAAAAACGAGTACCTCGGAACCGATTACCGCGCTTACGCGAATACCACCGGGGAAACCCGCTCCCGGTTCCGTTACGGCTCCTGGCTGAAACCTTATGGCGAGAGCGACCGCGGCGATTATTACCCGCCTTCGGCGAGCTTCGACGCGATCTACGCCCGCCGGGGAGAGCGGACCGTCCAGTCGCTCCAGCTCTTCTTCTCGGCGCCCATGGGCGTACGCTGGATCCATTCCCCGGATCCGGCGCTCTATGAGCCCAAGCCCGATCCGGACAACCGCGCCTGGGATATCGCGCTAGGATATGGAGTGGAATCGTCGGGCGATTTGATGCCCTTATACTTCGGCGTGGGAATGCCGGTGCATGCGAAACGGAGCCTTACCGGTGAATGGACCGCTCCGGATTGGGGAAACCTGGGGCAGGAATGGATCGTCGCATTGGGGTTCAAGGCGATCCTGTTCTGAACGGGGGGCCGGCGATGCAGCGGTTGACATAGTCCGCATTCGCAACCATCCCCATCCGCGATAGGAATTGGGCGAAGTAACCCGCCGCCTCGTCCCCGAGGCCGCGGTTTTTTCCCCACTTCGAACGGATGTCCTGTAGCAGGGAATCGACGACGTGCTCATCGGACAGATCGAGACCGGCGCTCCTTCCGGAGGGGACGCTTCCGGCATCGCCGGATTTATAGAACAACGCTTCCGTCCCGTCGGTATAAGCCAGTCGCCATTCCGGATCGTTCAGTAACGAGGCCGCCAATGGCAGGTAGGTGGTCACGAAGGCGGTGGGTAAAATCGCATACGTGATCCCGTAGCGTTCGCAAGCGGACCGGAACCGTTCGGGGTCTTCCAAAAGCGCGCCATACTCCGCGAGGAAGGCATCGGGCCTGATCGCGTAGCGGGTATCGATGAATACCTGCCGCGGCGGATACCTCTTCCAAAGGAGATAGCCGCCGTAGCGGTCGGCGTTGAAGCCGTTCCCCGCGATCTGGTGCGCCGCCAGATAGGCGACGCTTCCATCGGGGAAAGAAAACGGCGAAACCGGTCCGCTCCCCCGGACCTGCCACAAGACGGAGGCATGGACGGCAACGGCGAGGCCGGCCAGCGAAACCGCCGCGATGGCGGCCGGAAGGCGTAGGCGCCGGAAGAGGCCGGGCCATCGATCCGCGAGGGAGGCCATGGCCGCGGGAAGCTGGGCGCAGATGAGCGGTAGCCCGGTAAAAAAGGCGAGGATGATATTCCTTTCGGCCCGGAAGGCCAGATAGCCCATGCCAGCGGCGACGAAGGCCAAAGGGAGCCGGACGGCTCGGGGCCGGAGGGCCATCAGGGCGAAAGCGAACGCGGCCAAGGTCAGCACCGCCCAGGCGTAATGCGAATCCGGCGTTCCGAAAAGCGCGGGGAGCGGCCGGTTTTCCCCGATGACCCGGGAAAACAGGTTGTCGTACGAGGGCCTGGTCCGACGGAAAAGCAAGAAGGCGAGCCCGAAGGCTTTGGGGCCGTAAGGATTCGCCAGGGAGGCTAGGCATGTCAACAGCAGCGCGCCGGTCAGGGGAATGACTCGTCGTTTTGCCGCTTGCCGTTCCGAACAGCCAGGGAGTCGCGACTGGGCGATTTCAGCTACGAGCCAAGCGAGCACGGTGGCCGGACCCAGCAGGAACAACGGCTGGGAATTGGTCCACAGGATTTGCAGAGGCAAAAGGCAGGCGAGATAGCGAAGCCGATTCCGCCTCCCGTACGCTTCCAGGCAAGCGATGAAGGCGGTCAATAGGAACAGCGATACCATGATGGGCCGGTGCGGGGCGAGATACCTGATTTCGAACAACGCCGCGATCCAAAGGGATGCCCCGAAAAGAACCGCTTGCGCGGGAACGTAGAGGAAAAACAAGAGCCCGGCGGCCAGCCCCAGGAAAAGGCTGTTGGCGATGAGGATCCCATGCAGGCCGAGCAGGCCCCAAATGCCGAACATCCCGATCTGGAACAGCCAATGGAGATCGATCCATGGGAGTTCCCGGGAGGTAAAGGCGAAAGGATCCGTTTGCGGAACGGAATGCGTATTGACGATATGCCGGCCGGCCGCCAAGTGCCAAAAGATGTCGCCGTCGCTGATGGGATACCAGAAAAAGAATGCGGCAGAGAAGCCGACAAGGAGGGCCGCGATGAGTTTTGGCTTTTCCATGACCTCAATAAGCTTCAGGGCCGCCGGGCGATTGGGGAACCTCAATATAAGGCGAAAGAATCGTCTCAAGTCGCCGATTTGAAGGGGGGAGTAGGCGGTATTATTGGGACGGGAGGAGGTCCCTTCCCGCAGGCATTAGTAGATTCGGAAATCCCCCTGGAGGAAACCAGCATGCCTTTCGCCTTCGCCCCCCGGATGATCGCCGTACCCTCGGCCCTTGCGCTCTGCCTGGCCGCCGCCGTCTTGGCCGGCCCGCCCAAGGGCGCCCCCGTGAAACCCGATGCCGCCGAGCTGGCGAACAGCCAGGCCTTGACCAAGGGGCTTAAAGGCAAGATCGTCTGGTCCACCTCCCGCGACGGCAACCACGACATCTACATCATGAACATCGACGGCTCGGACATGAAGCCCCTGACCAAGGGGCCCAAGACCGATTGGTATTCGCATTTCTCCACTGACGGGAAGCAAGTGCTGTTTTGCCGTTCGAAAATCGATTGGATCATCGAGACGGACGCGAACTATCCGGAACGTTGGGATACCTGGGTCATCAATACCGACGGGACCGGCGAGAAGGTGCTCATCCCCAATTCGTCCTGGGCGGATTGGACGCGCGACGGCAAGTCCATCGTGTACGCGAAGGGGGCCAAGGTCTTCAAGTGCAATACCGACGGTACCGGCGAAAGCCTGATCCTGGACGTGGAAGGGATCAAGAAGGGAGTGCTGGTCGAGCATCCCCACCTTTCCGACGACGGGAAGCTGCTGGCCCTCACCCTGCGCGGGACCGGCCGCGAGACCGGCATCTATAACCTGGAGACGAAGAGCTACTTCACCTCGGGAGGCGGCTGCGAGCTCAGCTTCTTCCCCGGGCTGCGTAAGGGCATCCGCGTGAACGAGACCGGCATCGGCGGCACGTCCATCTTCGCCTTCGACATCAAACCGGACGGCACCCACGGGAAGATCGAAGCGGGCAAGATCGAAGGCAAGAGCATCGTGTTCATGGACATGCCGGGCCGCCGCTCCCATGAATACTTCCCCCGCCTGTCGCCCAAGGGCGATTACATGATCTGGGGCATCACCCAGTACGGGCACGATCATGATCTGGCCGACTACGAGATCTACCTGTGGAAGGTGGGCGACCCGCCCGAAAAGGCCGCCCGCCTTACCTGGCATTCCGGCAATGATCGCTGGCCGGACATCTGGTTCGAATAGGCGCTAGCCCGAAGTTCCCATGGTCTTCACCGAAGACGTATTCCTCTACTACTTCCTGCCGCTGGTCCTGGGCATCTATTACCTGATCCCCGTGCCGCAGAACCCGAAGCCGGGCCGTTCGCGCTATTGGATGCGCAACCTCTGGCTCACCCTGATGGGCTACCTGTTCTACTCCTGGTTCGAACCCTGGTTCGTGCTGCCCATGATGTTCACCAACGTGGCCGATTACTGGTTCGGGGTGTACCTGGGCCGCGAGGGAGTGGCCCCCGCCCGGCGCAAGCTGGTCCTTACCGTATCGATGATCATGAACCTGGGGCTGCTGGGCGTATTCAAGTACGGGGTCTTCACCCAGGTGAACCTGAACCATCTCCTGGCCGCCGTGGGGCAGAATACCTTCAGCGTTCTGCAGATCGCCTTCCCCATCGGCATCTCGTTCTACACCTTCCATAGCATGAGCTATATCATCGACATCTACCGCGGCGAGCGACCGGTGCGCTCCTTCGCCGACTTCTCCTGTTTCGTGTCGCTGTTCCCCCAGCTCGTGGCCGGGCCCATCCTCCGCTACAACGTGCTTTCGCGCCAGTTGCATTCGCGCGAGCATAGCCTCAACCTCTTCGCGAGGGGCGTGATCCTTTTCTTCCTGGGCTTCGCCATGAAGATCCTCTTGGCCAATCCCGTGGGCCGCATCGCCGACGCGGCCTTCGCAGCGCAATCGCCCCATGCCATCGATGCCTGGTGGGGCACCTTGGCCTACGCCTTCCAGATCTATTTCGACTTCAACGGCTACTCCGTAATGGCCTTGGGGCTGGGCATGATGTTCGGCTTCGAACTCATCCGCAATTTCAACGCACCCTACCATGCCGATAGCATCACCGATTTCTGGCGCCGCTGGCACATCTCCCTGTCCACCTGGCTCCGGGAATACCTGTACATTTCCCTGGGCGGAAACCGCAAGGGCGAGGCCCGCACCTATATCAACCTGGCCCTGGTGATGCTGCTCGGCGGCTTCTGGCACGGCGCCCAATGGCAGTTCATCTTCTGGGGCGCCATCCACGGTACCATGCTGGGACTGGAACGCTGGAGCGGCAAAAAACCCTTCTACGCCAACTCCCCACGGCCCCTGCGCGTGGCCTTCACCTTCTTCGTCGTGCTCATCACCTGGGTATTCTTCCGCGCCGACGGCCTTCCCCATGCCTTCCATTATCTGGGCTGCATGTTCGGCCTGGCGCATCCGTCCCCCTTCGCGGACTTGCTCAAGCCCGCCATCTACCACGCCCATGATCTCATCAACATGGCGCTCTGCGCCGTCTTCGTCATCCAACCTTTCCAGAGTTACGAATTCGCGCTCAAGCTCTCCTGGCCCAAATACGCGGTGGCCTTCGGCCTGTTCCTGATCGGGGTGATCATGATGTACACCCAGGCCTTCAATCCTTTCCTCTACTTCCAATTCTGAGGCCCAGTTCCATGCGCACGGACCCAATTTCAGGCGGGGATGACGGCGGAAAAGGCGGTCCGCAAGGTAAGCCACCCGTTCCGCCGGCCGGTGGAACGGCGACGAAGGCCGCTCCCGTGAAGGGCCATGACGCGCCGCATGCGCGCGGGAACGCGGATCGCAAGCTGGAATGGGCCATCGTCGTCTCTTTGCTCGCGGTGGCGGCGGGATTCCCGTTGTTCCAAGCGATCCATGAGGCCGCGGAGCAAAAGGAATCGCCGCACGTCCTGGAATTGTTCCGGCGGGCGCCGACCAAGGAAAACCTGCACCGCTGGGACGACAACGCCAAGGATCGGAGCGTGTTCGCGAAGTGGCTGCGTCCCTGGGCCCTGCAGAAGCGCTACGACGTATTCAAGGAGGTGGCCCCCAAATCGGTGCCCGGCGCGGAAGGCTGGCTCTTCTACAACCAGGACGTGGACTACCTGCTGGATCCGCCCTATACCGATGAGCGATTCTATAAGGGCACCTTCGATACCTTGGTGGCGGGCAAACGCGTCAACCTGCGCAATCCCCTGGTGGCCATGGAGGATTTCCGCGCCCAACTCGCGGCGCGCGGGATCAAGCTGCTGCTCGTCCCCATCCCGGGGAAACCCTCCATCTATCCGGACAAGCTGTATGCGGGCTTCCGCGGCGAAGCCGTCTCCCCCACCCTGGGCCTGCTCGATGATCTGAAACGGCGCGGGTTCGAGACCGTCGATCTCTTTACGCCTCTCCGGCGCGCGAAGGCGGAGGGCCGTTTCCAATTGTACCTGAAGCGCGATACCCACTGGACGCCGCAGGGCCTGGAGATCGCCGCCGACGTCCTGGCGGCGCGCATCAAGGAACTGGCGCCCGGCTTGGACCCGGAGGCGGGCCTGGGAAGCGGCGACAGCGCGAATGCGCGCGGGCCGCGCTTCGCCTTGAAGGACACGACGATCCAGCGTTGGGGCGATATCGCCGAGATGACCAAGGTGCCGGAACGTAAATCCATCTGGGAAGAGGAGGCGGTGGAAGCGCATCCGGTCATGGATTTGGCGACGCAGAAGCCTTACCGCGACAATCCCGATTCGCCCATCCTGTGGTTGGGCGACAGCTTTTCCCGCATTTACCAGACGGATGCGCCGGGCTCGGCAGGCGTCATCGCCCAGGTGGCCTACCGCCTCAATTGCCCCTTGGCCTCCATCGTCAACGACGGCGGCGCTTCCACCGTGGTCCGCCAGCAATTGGCCCGGCGGCCTGAACTCTTGAAGGGCAAGAAGCTGGTGGTCTGGACCTTCGTGGAACGCGATCTGCGTTTCGGGTCGAAGGGCTGGGCATTGGTGGGACTGCCTTAATCGGGGTCCGGTTTTCCTAATTCGACCATAAAAAATTCCTGCCATTTCCCCGCTTTTCCGCAAATCCTTCCGGGGTGGAAGGATACTTGTGCTAATTTCCGATTGCGACCCGTAAAATACCATTCCCAGCCGCCGTGCTGAGCAAGGAGGAAAACCTTGGGAATCAGGTTCCGCCTTTTCTCGCAATCCATGCCGTTACTAGTGCTGTTCCTTCTCCCGGAGCCGGCTCCCGCTCTCGGCATCCTGAACTCCCTGCCTACCGGTTCGCACCCCGTGGCTATCGCCGTGAACCCCGTGACGAACCGGGCCTACGTAGCCAATTCGGGAAGCAATACCGTGTCCGTCATCGACAACGCGAGCAGCACGGTCATCGCCACCCTCAACGTCGGCACCGGTCCCTGCGCGATTGTCGTCGATCCGCTCGGGAACCTCGTGTACGTGGCCAACAAGGGGAGCAATTCGGTTTCCCTCATCGATGGCGCGACGCAGGCGGTGACCTCCATCGCGGTCGGCCAAGGCCCTTCCGCCATCGTCCTGAACGGGACCACGCGGGAAGCATTCGTGGCGAACACCGCCAGTAACAGCGTATCGCAAATTTCCGGCGGCATCGTCACCCGGACGATCAGCGTGGGAACCAAGCCGGTGGCGCTGGCGGTGAACGCCTCCATGAACCGGATTTACGCGGCGAATAACGGCAGCGGGAACGTATCCGTCATCAACGGCTCTTCGGGAACGACCACTTCGGTGGCCGCCGGGGCGGCTCCCGTCGCCATCGGCGTCAA
This sequence comes from Fibrobacterota bacterium, assembly GCA_019509785.1. Classification (NCBI taxonomy): domain Bacteria; kingdom Pseudomonadati; phylum Fibrobacterota; species Fibrobacterota bacterium. Next base: position 10,284 of record JAEKLQ010000055.1, read on the forward strand.
CACCGCCACGAATCGGATCTACGTCGCCAATTCGTCGGGCCGTAGCCTGACGGTGATCAACGGGACCGATGGAAGCGTAGCGCAGACGGTGCCCCTGGACTCCGCCCCGACGGCTCTCGCCGTAGACCAGGTCACCAACAAGATTTATGTGGTCGGCAACCCGTTCATCCTGAACGTGATCGATGGCGCGGACTATTCCAAGCTGACCAATTTCGCGCCTTCCCGTCCGAGCGGGATCGCAATCAATCCGGAGACGAACGTGATCTTCATTGTCAACGAGCAGGGCAACAAGCTCCTCGCGTATGATGGCGCCCGGATCAACACCGCCGTGAATGCGGTGACTGAAATCAGGAATCCCCGGGGGGCGGTATACAAGGCCATCGCGATCAATACGGTAACCAACCAGGTGTTCGCCGCCAATGACAGCGCAGGAGAGGTGGATATCGTGGATGGAAGCGGGTATTGGGAATATTCCGGAGTCCCCTTACCGCCAAGGTCCTTTCACCCGCGGCTGAATCCGATCACCGGCAAGCTGTATATCCCGTCGAACCAAGCCCCCGGCGGAATCACCGTCGTGGATGCGGGCACCGGCCGGATCGAGGAAACCCTGGCCACCCCCGATATCCCCTACGACGTGGGAATCAATCCCGTAACCAACAAGCTCTACGTAGGGTACGAAAGGACGAACAAAGTCCATATCATCGATTTGGCGACGAAAGCCATGAAGGAAATCGCCTTGCCGATGGCTGTGCCGGAAACGCCATGGTCCCCGGCGTTCACGGTGAATCCGGTAGCCAATAAGATCTACCTGAAGTTGGAAAATCTTTGGTTGATCGACGGAGTCACGGATTCGGTTACGCGGGTGGGCTACGATTCGCCGATCCTGAACCCGACGACGGACAAGATCTACTTGTCCAGCTCCGGCCCATATCCGGAAGTGGGAATCATGGACGGGATTTCCCATAAGCTGTTGAAGCAAAATGCCGCCCAGGGATTCGGCGTCACCCTCAATCCGGTTACGAACGAGGTTTACATCAACAACTCGACAACCGATCTCAACGGAAAGGGCTGGGTGGACCTTATGGATGGGTTTACCGATAAGGTGGATCCCATCCCCGGGCTGTCGAACCTCAGCCGGGGCTATCTGGTCTCGCTTACCCCGAACATCGCCACGAACAAGCTGTCCAAAGCTCGCTCGCCTGGTCCGGCTACCCGATCGTCAATCCCATCGACAACAGCCTGCACGGGACCGATGGGAGCAACCTCTATTCGACACGGGACTGGACGAAGTTGGAAACGGGCTTCCGGATCCATATCGATCCCATGGCGAATCATGCGACCTTCCTCGCCCGTCCCGTTCTCACGGGATCCGCCGCGGATCGACCCGCGGGAAGCCACGCCGGGATCGCAGGGGTCTTCCACCAGATGCATACCTCCCAAGGGAAGTGGACCGCGGCGAACCTTTCGGGAGGAACCGGAATGGACTCGGTCTCCTGGACGTTGAACTGGGGTCCGGATTCCCTCCGGTTCGGCTTGAACTACATCTGCCTTGCCGCCCTGGATTCCAACGGAGCGTCGGCCACCGCGATCTATCCCATCTACCGGATCAAGGAACTGCCCCCGCCGCCCGGCATTCCCTCGCTCACCGCGCCGACCGACAATGCCAAGGATATCCAAAGGTATTCCCTGCTTTCGTGGACAAAGGTGGACGGGGCAGCCTCTTATGAGCTGCGCATCGCTGCCGCTCCCGATTTCACGAAGGACCTCACCATCCGTTCCGGCCTCACCGCTCCCTTCGATACCCTGAATTTTTCCAATTACTCCACTTTCTATTACTGGAAGGTGCGCGCCCTGAATCAAGGGGGATTCGGGGAATGGTCGCAGGTGCGGCATTACACCACGGTCATCGCTCCCCCGGGTTACCCGGTGAAGATACAGCCCGCCGATCGCACGATTGACGTTCCCGCACCGACCCACGTGGTATGGTATGCGCTACCCACCGCGACCGGTTATGAAGTGGAGTTGGATACCAGCTCCGACTTTAAGTCCGCGCTGCGGGTGGATACCCTTGTCAGCGACAGTCTCTGCAACCTGCCCGGCCTGAAGGGCGGACAGAAATACTACTGGCATGTTCGAGGGCAGAATCCCACGGGCTGGGGCGTGTGGAGCGCGAGTTGGGAGTTCACCGTCGTTCCCGCGGAGCCGGAGATCCCCCAGTTGACCGAGCCTGCGGCCGGGGCCGCGGATCAGCCTGTCTGGGCCAAGTTGAAGTGGAGGAAAAGCGCCCGCGCCGTCAGCTATCGGGTCCAGGTCGCGACCGATGCCGCTTTCGCGAACCTGGCCATGGACGATTCCGCCGTCGCCGATTCCGCCAAGGAATCCGACTTGCAACGGTCCACAGTCTACCTCTGGCGCGTGCGCGCCAAGAATGGAGGCGGCATCAGCGGATGGTCCCAGGTCCGATCGTTCACGACGACCTCGGAGGAAGCGCCCTTGGCGCCGGAACTCCTAACGCCCTTGGACGGCGCCGTGGCATGGCCCTATCCCGCCGCGTTCTCCTGGAGCCCGGTGGCTACGGCGGTCACCTACCACGTCCAGGCCTCGACGGACAGCGGCTTCGCGAAGGTCGCCGATCAGGATTCCCTCACGTCCCTTACTAGCGCGCATCTGTTCGGGCTCGCGTATACCACCCAGCACTACTGGCGGGCGCGGGCGAAGGGGAAAGGCGGGGCCGGCGCCTGGAGCGGGATCCGGAAGTTTACGACAGGCATCGCGCCGCCGCCGTATCCGCAACTGCTATCCCCCGCGAATGGCGCCGCCGACCAGGCCAGCCCCCTGGCGCTCAAGTGGGCCAAGGGCAGAAACAGCGCCACCTACGACGTGGAAGTCGCCGTCGATTCCCTCTTCGATGTCCTGCTGCGTAGCGATTCGCTCCTTTTCGATACCACCCTCACGATGGATACCTTCAAGGCCCAAACGCCTTATTTCTGGAGAGCGCGCGGCGCGAATGCGGGAGGAACGGGAACCTGGTCGCCATATTGGAAATTCACGATCGGCGCCAGCGTATCGATACCCGAAACCTACTCGGTCAACCGCTCCGGTCCCTTCCGGTCCGGCGGCGAATTACGCTATGCCTTGCCCAAAGCGGGTTTCGTCTCCATCAACTACTACGACCTGCACGGCAAGCAAGTCGCCTCCTTCGTGAACAGGATCCAGGGCCCCGGATATTACGCGCTGTCCGTCGGCGAGGCGTTGCGCCGCCAGGGAGCGTTGATCCAGATTTTCAGGGCGGGGGATTTCCTGAGCCGCGACAAGGTAGTCCTGTTCCGATGAGAGGGTAGGCAAGCGAGGCTTCTTAGCGCGTTCGGCCTGCTGGCGGGAACGGCCACGCTGGGGATGCCATTCGGGATGCGGAGGGATCCTCAAACGGATGGCAGGGACGGCGTTCCCGATGATTCCGCAGGGAAATCCGCCGGGGTATGTTCGTTCAGGCGGTTCAGGTCCAAGGTGGTCGCCCCGCTATCCGAGCGCCCGAATATGAAGGCGAACTTCGCCCCGAAAACGATTTCATCGAAGCGGTAGGAATAACGAACGTACACGGTCTGGCCGAAAGCATCGTCGAAGGCTTTGATGTGGACGAAAAACTCGCCGTCCCCGGTCCGGAAATCCTCCGAGGTCATGCCCCAAAGCGGACTCGCCTCGTCGATGGGATGCACTATGGTCCAGCTTAACGGGAAGAACTGGATCCGCTTGCGTTCCAGGGGCAGCTCCAGGAATTTACGGTTCCCGCTGCGGGGATCGACCCAGGAGAGGGAAACCTCCGCTTCCGTCTCGATGAGTTGATTGTTGCGCGCGTTGGCGAAGCGGAACATGAAGGCGGTGCCGCCGCGATAGGGGGAGATCAAGGCGGACTGGCTGAATAGCAGCCGGCTGCGCGCCCGGGCGAAGCGCGAATACAGGAGGCCCGTGGCCAAGGCGAAGCCCATCAATCCCGCCAAAGACTCCAAGGCGGCGACCATGCTGGTCATCACCCCTGCGGGGCTGATGCGCCCGTAGCCCACCGTCGTCAAGGTTTGCGCGCTGAAGAAGAAAGCGTCGCTGAAACCGTCGGCGGCGCTCTCGCCCGTGTGGCCCACCAGATGCTCTACGCCAATAGCCATATACACCAGGGAGAAGGCGGTATTAACGGCCAAGTACCCGCACAATACGACCAGGATGAAGGCGGGCCAGCTAATGCTGGTGAGCAGATGGTAGAAGTTGAGCGCGACGTGGAGGGGCACGCCGCTGCGCTCGACGTTGAAGGATCCGTCATGGTTGAGAAGGCGGGCGTTCCGCGTGGGTATCTTGGCGCCGAACCCCAGATCGTTGAATTCCTGGCCGGTCGTAAGCCTATCCTGGGTTTCCTCTTTGGCTGCTGCCATTACATCCCCTTCCCTAACCGGCTAAACTTAGCAATGGCTGTGCGAACCCCCGAATAAGTTCTTCATTTGGATTCGAACGCGCAATGCCGGAGGAAGCTTTGATCCAGGAAATGAAAACCGACCCGGAAATCCTTTCCACTTTCGGGACCCTGCATGAGCTGTGGCCGCACTTGCGCGAGGTGGAGTTCCTCGCGACGGTGCGCCGCATGCAAGAGACCGATGGGCGCGAGCGTTTCGGTATCGTTTGCCACCACTTTATGAGGTCCATATGACGGAAATCCGTCCGGCAGGGCCTGGTGATCTGGAGGCCCTGGTTCCCCTCTTCGATGCCTATCGCGTTTTCTACGAAGGCCCGTCCGATCGGGACGCCGGCCGCCGCTTCCTGGGCGCCCGACTCTCCTCCGGCGATTCGCGCATCTTCCTTGGCCTCAAAGACGGGCGCGCCATCGGTTTCATCCAATTGTATCCGTCCTTCTCTTCGGTTTCGATGCGGCGCCTGTGGATCTTGAACGATCTCTACGTGCACCCGGAAGCGCGCCGGTCCGGAACGGCGAAAGCGCTGATGGCAGCCGCGGAAGGCTTCGCCCGGGCCGACGGGGCAAAGGGCTTGGCTCTCGCGACCCAGATCGGAAACCGTACGGCCCAGGAACTCTACGCCAAGATGGGATATCGCAAAGAAGAGGCGTTCTACCATTATTCCCTAACCTTCTGAACGATCATGCGAACGGGGCCCGGCTGCCAATTCGGCAAGCCTCCGCGCCTTTCCGGCCCGGTCGTTCCCGTACCGCCCCGGATTCCGGCCTGAGTCACCCGAATTCCCCGCATTCCCCGCGGCACGCTTGTTGCATTAAGGAATAGGGAGTCCGAACGGAGGTGGCCGTGCGTTTGATCCTGATCCTGACCTTGCTGTTGGCGCCGCTGGGCCTCTCTTGCGCCGAGCCTAGCTTAGGCCATTCGACCGATTCCCCCGCGACCTTCCCGACGGTCCGCGTCGAAAAGAATCAGCGCATGCTGGTGGTTGTCGCGAAAGGGGATCCTGACCGTAACGGCGACTCCGCGGTGCGGTCCTTGCTCCGGCATTTCTTCCGCGGCGCCGGCGAAGCGGAGAAGAACGCTTCCGTGCGTCCGCGCGTCCGCTGGGCGCTGCGGTCGCCCTCCATCCCCCGTTCGTCCTGGATAGCGACTTATGCGCTGCCCGTCTCGGAAAACTTTCCCGAGCCTCCCCGCGGCCCTGCTTCCGTGGTTACCTGGCAATACGGCCTGATCGTAGAAGCCGCTTACTCCGGGCCGTATGCCAACGCCCAGCCCTCCATCGATTCCCTGAAAGCCTATGCCGCGCGTTCAGGCTTCGCGCTCGTCGGCGGGTTGGAAGAGGAATTCGAACGCGGCCGCGGGACGCTTTACCAAGGCCATCCTGAAGCCTACCATACGATTCTCAGGTACCGCATCCACGAGGGGCGCGGAAGCAACGTTGACGAAGCCCCCTTGTCCTCGAATTAGGACAAGACGGCCAGCTGGACCCGCTACCATTATCGTGATCTCATCCGTCCATGCCATAAGATGGTTCCGCCGTAAATAGCCCTCGGCTTCCCGAATCGACGGATCGATGTAATCGAATGTCCTCTCCGCCCATATGCCGATGTCGTGATAACAGGCGGCGATCAAAATCTTGCGCTTGGCGATCTCATCGCATGGATGCAGGAGGAAGCAAAATCCGGCAACCCGGATCGCGCGGGGCCGCGAATCCGACGTGGCCACCGTCCTTATTCCGAAACGGGCGCTTCCGCGGCGGCTTCGGCGCCGGCGATGGCTTCCAGCTTCCGATAGATGGTACGGATGCTGATTCCGAGCTCATCCGCCGTCTTGGCCTTGTCCCCGTGATTCTTCTTCAGCGAATTGCGGATGACCATCATTTCGATCTCATCCATGGTCATCCCGCTGCCGATGCTCACCTGCATGCCGGCGCCTCCGCCGTTGGAAAGCTCGTCGGGAAGATCCTCGGGGGTGATCTGATGCCCCAGGCATAGGATCACGGCGCGCTCGATGGCATTCTCCACCTCGCGCACGTTGCCCGGCCAGGAGTAATTCTCCATGATGCGCAGCGCGTCCGCGTTGATGGAGAGGTTCTGCTTCTTGTTCTTCTTGCAGTACTTGGTGATGAAGTACGAGATCAAGGAATGCAAATCCTCGGGCCGCGCCCGCAAGGGGGGGATCTGCAAGGGGATGACGTTGAGGCGGTAGAACAGGTCTTCGCGGAACAGGCCCAGCTCCACCTGCTTGCGCAGATTCTTGTTGGTGGCGGCGATGATGCGCACGTCCACCTTCTGGGTGGTGCCGCCCACGGGCGTGGCATCGCCTTCTTGCAGGATACGCAGCAACTTGGGTTGCACCGCCAAAGGCATCTCGCCGATTTCGTCCAGGAAAATGGAGCCGCCGTTGGCCTCCTGGAAACGGCCCTTCTTATCCTGGTAGGCCCCGGTGAAGGCGCCCTTCTTGTATCCGAAGAGCTCGGCTTCGAGGAGGTTTTCGGGAATGGCCGCGCAGTTGACCGTGATGAACGGGCGATGGGCCCGCGACGAGTTGGAGAAGATGTAATGGGCTAGCACTTCCTTGCCTGTGCCGGACTCGCCCAGGATCAGGATGGTCGCATCGCTGGCGGCGGCCTGGCCGGCGCGCTCGATCAGGGACTTGAAGGCGCGGTTCTTGCCCCACTCGAAATTGGGCGATTGGTTGAGGCGCAGTTTTTCCTTGAGCAGGAAATTCTCTTCCAGGAGGGCCGTCTTCTCGAAAGCGCGGTTCACTACCGCGATGATCTCCTGCTTGTTGAAAGGCTTGGGGATGAAATCGTAGGCGCCCTTCTTCATGGCAGTCACGGCATCGTCGATGGTGCCGTGGCCGGTGATCATGATGATCTGGATGTTGCCGTTGAACTCCTTCACCTTCTCCATGAACTCGAGGCCGTCCATCTTGGGCATCTTCAGATCGGTGATCACCACCTGGGGCACATGCTCCTTGATCAGCTCTACGGCCTTTTCGGGCTCCTGGCTGCTGATCAGCTCCATGTCCAAGCCGTTCAACGCGCGACCTAGGGAGTCGATGATGTTCTTTTCGTCGTCCAAGATGAGCAATTTTTTCTTCATGCCGAATTCCTTAGTAGCAATGCCCGGACCAATCTTCTCGCTGGGGATAGCGGCCCCAGGGCCTTCGAAATTCATCATAAGGTTAGAAAGTCTTCACTTTACGGGATTCTGACCCGGATTGGTTTTTGCCATAATGGCAGATTCCGTGACTTCATGTCCGGGGGAATCATTGGGTAGATTAGCAATCATGACGCAAGCCAATTCAGCAAAAGCCGCTGCGACCCTGGATACCGCCGCGCTCTTGGACCGGGCATTCACCCAAGCCGATTACGCCATTAATATCACCGACACGCAGGGAAAACTCGTCAAGGTGAACAAAGCCTACCTGGATCTGTACAAGTTCGCTAACGAGGCGGAGGTCCTCGGAAAGACGCAACGCGTCATCCGCTCTCCGCATACTCCCGATGCGGTGTATAAGGAAATGTGGACCACCATTCTCGCGGGCGAGGCATGGCGCGGCAATCTCTCCAATATCGCCACCGACGGATCCGAGGTTTTCGTCCATCTCACCATTACCCCCGTGCGCGAGGGCAGGGAAATCATCGGCTACATGGGTTTCTCCATCGATCGCGCGCAACAGGTGCTGCTCGAGAAGGAATTGTTCCATGCCAACAAACTGGTGGTGCTGGCCACCATGGGCGCCGGCCTCGCGCATGAGCTGAACAATCCGCTCGCCAGCATCTTGCTGGATGCGGAATACCTGAACGATATCTTTCTCGCTCCGCATCAACCCATCGACTGGGCTTCGGCCCGGCAGGCTTCCAATTCGGTGATCCAAGGCGTGGAACGGATGAAGAAGGTGTTGGAGCATCTGCTGCTGTACTCGCGCAAGGAAGCGGCGCAGCGGTTTTCCACCTTGACCATGAGCCAGCTCATCGAGGACAGCTTCCTATTCCTCGAACGGCAACTCCGCAGCCGCAGCATCGCCATCGAGCTGGATATCGACGCCGACGTTTACGTATCCGGCAACCGTACCCAACTCGAATCCGTGGTACACAACCTGTTGACCAATTCCCGGGACGCCTTCGAAAGCCGCAAGGGCGAGAAGCTCGTCCGTATCCGCGTCTTCAAGGAAAGGCCGGGCCTGGTGACGATGGAATACACGGACAACGCCGGCGGCATCCCCAAGCCCATCCTCGATCGCATCTTCGAACCTTTCTTCACCACCAAAAAGGAAAAGGAAGGCACCGGCCTGGGCCTGGCCATCAGCCGGAAGATCGTCGCCGAGCATGGCGGCGCCATCCATTGCGAGTCGAAAGGCGACACCACCACTTTCTCGATTACCTTGCCTGCATTGGAAGGCCCCGCGCCCGATCCAGGGCTCCTGGAAGACTAGACGCCGGGCCGCGGTTCCCGCCGCCGCCTTGTCAGTCTGGCAGCAGATAAAAGCGGCGCGGGCGCGGCGTGGAATCTAGTCTAGGTAAGGAGGGCCTCATCATGCGGGTAGGGGAGCAGTGGATCTTTCCGGGCATGCCGGTTTCGGCCCTGCTGAACGCGCGGCCCGCCGCTCTCCGGCTTTTGGAAGCCTGGGGCATCGACCCGTGGCTCGATCCGCATGCCCATCTCGATGCCTTGGCGGCATCCAAGCGAGTACCCTGGACCCTATTCGAAACCGCCTTGGATGAATTGACCGATCTGGATGAAGATCGGGATTGGGAAGGCGCTTCCCTTCCGGACCTCCTCGACCACCTGATCGCGGATCATCGCGATATGCTCAACCGCATAGTCCCTGCGCTTCGGATCGCGCTGGCGCGGATCCCTGCCACGGAAAAGGATCCGCCGGTAGGTTCGGATGCGGCCTGGAACCTGTTCGCCGATGGACTGGAAGCCCACATGCGGGAGGAGGAAAACTTCCTGTTCCCCCGGCTTTTGCATTACGCTTATTGCCTGCGGCATCACGGATGCCATCCGGACTTCGACGGCGGATCGGTGAACGTGTATATCGCCATCCGCCTCTTGGGGAACGAACACAGGCAGAAGGAGATCTTCATGCGTTTCCTCGATGATCAGGAAGCGCACGTCACCGGATTGGCGATCGGTTCTCCGGATCAGGAACGCCTCGCGCGGTTATTGGCGGAATTCCGGATTCGCCTGGAGCGGCACAACCACTTGGAAGAAGAAGTCCTGTATCCCAAGGCCCGCGACCTGGAAAAATCCCTCTACGATGCCGCCATCGCCGGTTCCGCAGCGGCTTCTACCGCTTCTTGAGCCGCCTTCCTAGGGAAGCATGGCCAAATTAGCAGGCCATCCGTCAATTTGGCGCGCGACCCGGCCCTCAGGCGACCAGCCTAGCCGGCACTGAGGCGTTGCCGCCCATCCCCGGACCAGATGATCCCTGGCCTGGGATTTGCGTTTTCGTGTTCCAGCAGCAAGCCATCCGAAAGCCATTCCCCGGCTTGCGGAAATTAATTTCCAAGGAGAGCGGACATGATGAAGATCCTGATTGGCCATGATGGTTCGCCTGCGGCGGAAGCCGCCTGCGAGGATTTGCGCAAGGCGGGCCTGCCGGCGCGCGCCGAAGCGTTGGTGCTCTCCGCCTGCCCGCCCTTCCTGCCTTTGGAAGCCTTGGCTCCCAATGGGATCGCGCCTCCCGGATACGAACGCGCATACGCCGAGGCCTATGCCAATCACGAGACCCTGGTCAAGGCATCCCTGACGCAAGCGCAAGCGGCCGCGCGGAAACTGCGCGGCGCTTTTCCCGGTTGGAAGGTTTCCGCGGAAACGACGACCGACACGGCAGCGCATGCGCTCCTGGATAAAGCGGAAGCCTGGAAGCCCGATTTGATCGTCCTAGGTTCGCGCGGATGGAGCGAGATCGGCAAACTGATCCTGGGTAGCGTGGCGGATCGGGTCCTCAACCACGCCGCATGCCCGGTGCGCATCAGTCGCGCGCGTAAGGGCGCGCGCACGTCGGCCCCCAAGGTGCTCATCGCCTATGACGGTTCCAAGCACGCCGATGCCGCCGTGGCCGCCGTGATCGAAAGGGCCTGGCCCGAGGGGACACGGGTCACCGTCCTCGCGGTTTCGGAATTCCAATTGCGCATGGGCGACCTGACCCTGGCGCTGACCAAGGCGTTGGGCCGGCCCGGCCAAGCCAGTCCCTGGCCTTGGATGGAAACGCGTTTGGCTAAGGTCGCCAAGACCCTCATGGCCGCCGGGCTGCGGGCCGAAACCGCATTGTTGATCGGCGAGCCGCGCCGGGCCATCGTGGACCAAGCCAAGCGCCTCAAGACCGATTGCGTTTTCCTGGGGTCCCACGGTTACACGGGCCTGCGCCGCGTGATGCTCGGCAGCGTTTCGGCGGCCGTGGCCGCCCATGCCCCCTGCTCGGTGGAAGTGATCCACCTTAAGAGGAAAGGAAAGAAATCATGAAGGATACGCAGATGCTACTCGGGAGCGAGGCCGAGGCTTTGCTTTCCCATCGCTGTACCGGCGTGCCCAAGGAAAGCTTGGAGTTGCCCGGACCGGATTTCGTTTCCCGGGTGCTGGCCCAATCGGATCGGCCCGTCCAGGTCTTGCGCAATCTGCAGTCCCTCTTTTCCCATGGCCGCCTGTCCGGCACCGGATACCTATCCATCTTGCCCGTGGACCAAGGCATCGAACATTCCGCGGCGGCTTCCTTCGCTCCCAATCCCGCCTACTTCGATCCCGAGAACCTGGCCCTTCTCGCGCTCGAAGGCGGGTGCAGCGCCTTCGCCTCCACAGTAGGCGCGCTGGGCATGTTGGCGCGCAAGTACGCGCATCGCATCCCTTTCATCGCCAAGCTCAACCATAACGAGCTCCTGACCTATCCGAACCACTACGATCAGATCTTCTTCGCCCAGGTACGGCAGGCCTGGGACCTGGGCGCGGCGGCGGTGGGCGCCACCGTATACTTCGGTTCGCCCGAAAGCACCCGGCAGATCCAGGAAGTCGCGCAGGCCTTCGCCGAAGCCCATCGCCTGGGGATGGCCACCGTGCTCTGGGCCTACCTGCGTAACCCCGCTTTCCAGACCAAGGAGGCGGATTACCACGTGGCCGCCGATTTGACGGGCCAGGCCAACCATCTGGCCGCTTCCCTGCACGCCGATATCGTGAAGCAGAAAGCGCCGGAGACCAACGGCGGCTTCACCGCGCTCAAGTTCGGCAAGACGCATCCCGACGTGTACGGCAAGCTGGCGGGGGAACATCCCATCGATCGGGTGCGTTATCAGGTACTGAATTGCTTCGCCGGCCGAGCCGGCCTCATCAATTCGGGCGGCGCTTCGGGCAAGGACGATCTGAAGGCGGCGGTACGGACCGCCGTCATCAACAAGCGCGGCGGAGGCATGGGCCTGATCTCGGGACGCAAAGCCTTCCAGCGGCCGATGGCCGAAGGAGTGGAGCTATTGCATGCGATCCAGGACGTGTACCTGGACGCTTCCATCACGATAGCGTAAAAGCGAAGGGGCTCCGTGGCCGGAGCTCCCTCCTTCCAACATATCTTCCCTCAGCCCCGGAACAGCGCCGCGATGTCCATCCCTTTGGGCATCTCGTTCGGCGGGAAGGCGTAGACCTTGGCATGGCTCTGGATGGCGTATGCGCAAGCCAGGTTGTCCAAATCCTCGGCGCCCGCTTCGTACGCGTCATACATCCGGACCGCCCCGGTGGCGGGAACCAAGGCTCCCCATTGACCGCGGCCGCTGGCCAGGAAGAGATGGGTGAGGCGGCGCTGGAAGGCGCAAGGTACCACGTCGGAGTAGCCCGCGGAGGATCGGGCGCGCGCCAGATTCTCCACGAACAAGCCCATGGCATGGTTCCGATCCGCGCGTTCCCTTTCGGCCATCAAGGCATTGGCGCGCGCATGCAAATCTTCCTGGGAGCCCAGGGAATCGGCGTTCCCGGGCAATTCCTCATCGATCAGGTTGGCGCAGGTATTCACCCGCCGGAAAATGGGCAATAGGTAGGCGACCCCGGCCAGCAGCAGAGGCCGGCCGTCGGCGGGCAGGCGCGCGCGGATGCCGTGATCGATCTGGCGGAAGAAGACCTCGATTTCCTTCTTGGCTTCCTTGCCATCGCCCGGGCCCGAGGCGAAATGGGCCGAATCGCCTCTGCCATGGCCATGATGCCCGGAAGAGTTGGTATGTACCGATTCCTGGCGTTCCGCCTGCTCGAAGTGCCGGGTCTGGCGGATGTCCGTATCGATTCCATCCAAGGGGATGGAGCGCATGGCCACCCCGTCGCAGTCCCATAGCTGGACGGCATGTTGGCTCAAGGCCAGCAGATGGAAGCGATCGCGACCATACACTTGCGACAGGACCCCGTCGAGCCGGAAACGGGTATCGATAGCGGCCCGCGGGGACGGGGCTTTGGGCAAGAGAAGGGCGAGGGTGCGTTCCCCGGAAGAGAAGAGCGCCAAGCCTTCGCCTGCCAATCGCGCGGCATCGGGCTCGGACAGGAGCGCATCGATGGGCGACAGCAGGTTTTCTTGGACCAATACCGACGCTCCGCGCTCTTCCAATGCGCGCTTGGCTTCGCGACGCAGATCACGCAATTGGATTTTCTCTTCCACGGATTCGCGCCAATTCTTGTCGAAGGGCAGATACAAAGACAGTCTCCAACCGGCCCCCGACGAGGCCAGGAAGGCCGTATCATTGCCATCTAAACGGGTGAGGAGGGGTAGGCGGGACAAGGTGAGGGACATGGTGACGCTCCTTCGGGAATGGTATCACCCTCATTAAAAGCAAGAGGCGGGCCACGGCCGGCAGGGATGCTGCGGGCCCGATCGGACTGGAACCCCGCGCGAATCAGGCTGGATTCCCCGGCCGGAAATCTCCCGGCGCCGGGCGCTTGCCTACTTGGCAGAAGCCTGATCAATTTGGCGCGACAGGGGCCGCGGAAGCCGCGGGGCCGCGGAAGCCGCGGGGCCGCGGAAGCCGCGGGGCCGCGAGGCACGCGGGTACGCGACCGACGCGGGATCTCCCGGACCGAACGGGCTCCCTCTACGAACTATTTCGGGAACCTGAGTAGAAAGGCCGCTTGGCGGCTTCGGAAGCCAGGCAGTACGCCAGCAGGATGGCGGCCAACAAGGCGATGACGCTCCAGGGAAGCGGCGCGAAGCCCATCCAGACCGCGCCGGGAAGCCAAGGCAGGACGACGGCGAATAGGGCGACAGCCAGGCTCAAGGCGGCCAAGGCGCCGCCCGGTCGGCTGCGGATGGACCAGCGCCGGGTGCGGATGATGAGCAAGACGAAGACCTCGGAAAGCAAGGACTCCATGAACCAGGCCGTGCGGAACACCGCGGGGGAGACATGCATGGCGATGAGCGATCCGAAGGTGAGGAAATCGAAGCAGGAACTGATGAGGCCGAAAACGATCATGAAGCGCTGGATGGCGCGGTTGTCCCAATGCCGTGGGCGGAGGACCATTTCGGGATCGAGTCGATCCGAGGCGATGGCCATGGCAGGAAGATCGCTGAGCAGGTTGAGGAAGAGGATCTGCTTTGGCAGCATGGGCAGGAAAACGGTGAACAGCGACGCCCCCGCCATGGAGACCATATTGCCGAGATTGGCGCTGGAGGTGATGAAGACGTACTTCAGGGTATTCGCGAAAGCGCGCCGCCCCTCGCGCACGCCCTCGGCGAGCACCTTCAGATCCTTCCGCAATAAGACCAGGTCGGCGGCCTGCCGGGTCACGTCGGAGGCGCCCTCCACCGATATCCCCACATCGGCAGCGTGCAAGGCGGCCGCATCGTTGATGCCGTCCCCCAGATAGCCCACGGATCGGCCATGGGCCTTGAGCGCCAGGATGACGCGTTCCTTCTGCCCTGGATCCATTTCGGCGAAGACTTCGGTACGCGCGGCCCGCCGCGCCAATCCGGCCGGGCTCAGCCGCGCCATTTCCTCGCCGGTAAGGATCCGGTCGGGTAGCATCCCGGCCTCGCGCGCGATATAGGCCGCCACCACGCGATTGTCTCCCGTGATCATCTTCACGTCTATTCCCAAACTTCGTATCTCGCCCAGGCTTTCCGCGGCATCCGGCTTGAGGGGGTCCCGGAACGCCAAGATGCCCAGGAATGCCATTCCGGTCTCTTGCAACGAGGCGTCTTTCTGTTCCACCTTGCGCCAAGCCACCCCCAAGCACCGGCACCCCTGCCGCCCCAACTCCTCCGCCCTTCGCAGGATGCCGACCCGTGATTGGTCCAGGGAAGATACCCGGCCATCGGCCGATTCCGCCCATGCGCAGGCGGCGAGGACGCGGTCCAGCGCCCCCTTGGTGATGAGGACGCCGCCCTCGGGGCCGTCCACGGCCACGCTCAGCAGCTTGCGGGAGAAGTCGTACGGGATCTCGTCGCGCTTGGCATAGCCGTCGGCGCCGGGCATCGGAACGGATCGGAGCATGGCATCTATGGGATTCGCGTACCCCGATTGCAGCGAGGCGTTCAGATAAGCGTATAGGCTCAGCTTGGGGGCCGCCGATCCGAAAGCATCCTCTACCGCTTCCAATCCCGCAACGCCGCGGGTCAAGGTTCCGGTCTTATCGGTGCACAGGATCTCCATCCCCCCGATATCCTCGATAACCGAAAGCCGTCGCACCAACACTTCCCGTTTCGACATGCGCCCGGCGCCGCGCGCCAGGGTGATGCTTTGGATGGCGGGAAGCAATTGGGGGGTGAGGCCCACGGCCAAGGCCAGGGTGAAGAGCAGGGAGTCGAGCCAGGGCCGATGGAACAGGAGGTTGCCGGCGAAGATCAGGATGGACAGCGCCATTCCGAATTCGAGCAACAAATACCCGAACCGGCGCGTGCCGCGTTCGAAAGCCGTTTCCGGCGCGGGCCGCGCCAAGCCGCGCGACATCTCGCCGAAAACGGTACTCTCCCCCACCGCGACCATGACCAACGTCGCGCTCCCGCTCACGACATGCGTCCCGAAGAACACCGAACCGGAGCGCTCATGTAAGGGAACGCCGGCAGCGGACGGGCCGGGATGCTTTTCCGCGGGAAAGGATTCTCCCGTCAAGGCGGACTCATCGACATAGAGCCCATTGGCTGATAGAATGCGCCCATCCCCGGGTACGGCCGATCCCGCTTCCAGGGAAACGATATCGCCCGCGACGACCGCACCCAAAGGAACTTCCGCCATCCGCCCGCCCCGGCGCACCTTGACCTTCAACTGCAGCATCCCCATCAGGCGGGTCAAGGTGTCGGAGGCGCGCTTCTCTTGCCAAAAGCCCAGCGCCCCCGCCACGATTACGATCCCGAGCAGGATGCCGCCCTCGGCGAGATCGCCCAGGATCATGGATAAGCAAGCGCCGAAAAGCATGAGAAGGGTTATCGGACTGCGGAATTGGGACCACAGCAATGCCGCAAGGATCCGTAATCGGTGGCCCGCGGCCATGGCCGGACGCACGTGGACCGCGCGCCGGGCCGCTTCGGCATCGGACAAGCCTTCCGGTCCTGATCCCAATAATGGGAAGAGCCTGGATTCCTCCAGGCTCCAGAATGGTTCCGGCAATCCGTTACGGGCCGCGATGGGATCCGAGTCTCGTTTCGTCCCTAGATCCATGATCCCCCCGATGGCATATCATCGCCGCATCGGATTGAATCTATGTTATTGATGGCTAGCGCCTAGTATCGGGGGGATTGATCATGAGACTCGCCTTCATCCTCGCGTTCTGCCTGGCTTCCGCGCCGGCCATGCCAAGCGAATCCTTTCCCAAAGTGGATCCCGTATTCTGGAAATTGAAACTGAAGACGATTACGGACGATTCCGTTCCCATGGCCTCCTTGCAGGGAAGGTATCTGCTCCTCAACTTCTGGGGGGAATGGTGCGCCAAGTGCCAGGAAGAACTGCCTTTCCTGGTGAGGCAGGAAATGAAATATTCCGGCAGCGGGCTTCGCATCATCGGATTCCTTAAAACGGCGAACATGGCGAAGGCGAAAAAGCTTCTTAAGGAAAACGGCGCCGATTGGACCCAGTTGCAATTGGACGACCAAGTCGAAAGGATTTTCGGCATCCGGAAATTCCCTACCAACTTGTTGATTTCCCCGCAAGGGGAGATCGTCATGGAAGGATTTTCGAACCACTATCAGGATTTCAAGAAACGCCTGGAAGCATCGGGCTCCGGTTCCGAGGTCAAGAAAAGCGAAATCCCCGCTCCACCCAAATGATGCGGATGTCCGCTACTCGCGCTATCGAGCCCACTATTCACGTTTTCGTATAGCACGCCATCCCAATTAGGCTTTTCGGTTCCGCTCCGCCGGGGAAACCGCCCGAATTACCTGATTTCACGGCGAAGGCCGCGGGCACGCTCCTTGCACTTGTGGTAGGCATCATCCGGGCAACCGGATAAGCGCACAGCATAACAAGGAGATTTCATGAAGAAGACGTTCATCCTGCCGACCGCGATTATCGCCCTTTCCGCCGGCCTCCTCTTCGCCGCCGATTCCGCCGGCGTAGCCCAGGAGAAGAAGGAGCTCAAGCACGACAGCGCCGCCATCCATAAGGACAAGAAGCATATCAAGAAGGATAAGTCCGAGATTGCCGCCGACAAGAAGGAGGATCATGCGGACAAGAAGGAACTGAAGCATGATGAAGCCACGGGTACGCCGGCCCAGGTCGATGCGGACAAAGAGAAGCTCGCCGCCGATACCGGCGCGACCCACCAGGATGAGCGGAAGCTCCACAAGGATCGCAAGTCCTTGAAGAAGGATCGCCACGAAAAGCAGGAAGACAAAAAGGAGTTGAAGGAAGAGAAGAAGGAAAACCCTTAAGCCCTCCGGTATTTTTTCCCCGTAGTACCGCGGCAATTAGACGCGGTACTACGGCCCTCCCGCCCAGCTTAAGGTTCCTTGAGGCGCGATTATCCGGAATCCCTAATATTCTTGCGAAAGGCCGTGCACGGCATAATCGGGTCCGGTACATTGCCATGACATGCTTACCAACTATCGTGGAATCCGGGCTTTTGCCGCCGCGCCCCTGATTACGGCCTTACTCGCAACGAATTCGGCTACGGCGCAATCCTGTCCAACCGGCCCGGCGTTGACTCCCGGGACCCAGCATTGTTCATCGAATCTGACCGGCAAGGTCGGGAGCATCGGTTGGTCGATTTGGTCCAGCGGAAGCGGCGGATGCATCACCCCTTCGGGGAATACGGCCGCCTTCAAGGCGACCTGGGCGAATGCGGGGGATTTCCTGGCCCGCATGGGATTCCAATGGGACGAGACCAAAACCTACGACCAGTTCGGAACCGTCTCCGCCGACTACGCCTACACGAAAACGGGAACCGCCGGCGGCTATTCCTTCATCGGGATTTACGGGTGGTCGAACAATCCGCTCATCGAGTATTACATCGTCGATGACTGGTTCGGCTCGGGATCCGCTCCGACGGGCGGCGGAGCGCTGAAAGGCACCTTTTCCGTGGATAGCGGAACTTACAAGGTCTACACCCATCAGCAAGTCAATCAACCGTCCATCCATGGGACGACCACGTTCAACCAATTTTTCAGCATCCGGCAAACGCCCCGCCAGTGCGGGCACATTTCGATTTCCGAGCACTATAAAGAATGGAAAAGCCTGGGCATGGATCTGGGGAAGATGTACGAAGCCAAACTGCTCATCGAAGCGGGCGGAGGTTCCGGAAGCATCGATTACTCGGTAGGGAATATGACCTCGGGAACGACCTCGATCTCTCCCGCGCGCGGAAGCGCGCCTGAATTCGCACGGGGCGGCGAGGTCTCCTTGGGCAATGGCAAGAGCGGCGAGCTTTCCCTCCTGTCCTTGAATGGGACGGTGATCGGTTCCATGCGGCAGAGCGTTTCGAAGCCCGCCATCCTTTCGACGCGGGGCTTGCCGAAGGGCTTGTATCTGCTGCGTTTCCAAGGGACCGGCGTCGCTTCCGAAACCCACAAGATCCTACTGCAGTAAGGATCGGACGGAATCGCGGTTGCGCCTTCAGGCGCTGCCAAAGTTGCCGCGAACCCTGTCAAGCCGTCACGAATCCGGCCCGCCGGCGGAAAGGATGACCTTGGCACGCCCGTTGCCTACCTTATCGGCCATGAAAGCCTACCAGGACCCCGCCTTTCTCGGCGGCGAAGATGCCCGCGCCGTGCGCATCCTCTCCGAATACCTCGCCCCGCTCGCCGCCTTCCACGAGCATAGGGTGCGCGACACCATCGTATTCTTCGGATCGGCGCGGCAAGGCGAGGAGGGACCTTTCGCGCGGTATTACCAGGATGCACGCGAACTGGCGCGGCTCGTTACTACTTGGTCCAAGGAGGTTTCCGACGTGTCGGAACGCTTCTTGGTCTGCTCGGGCGGCGGCGGCGGGATCATGGAAGCCGCCAATCGCGGCGCGGCCGAAGCCGGCGGTCGCACCATCGGACTCAACATCGGCCTGCCCCATGAGCAGCGTCCCAATGCCTATATCACTCCCGGCCTGGGGTTCGAATTCCACTACTTCTTCATGCGCAAATTGTGGTTCACCCATCTGGCCCGGGCCATGGTGGTGTTCCCGGGCGGATTCGGCACCCTGGACGAATTGTTCGAGACCTTGACCCTCTCGCAGACCGGCAAGCTCGATCGCTCCGTTCTCGTGATCCTGTACGGCTCGGAATATTGGCGGGAGATCATCAACTTCGACGCCTTGGTCAAGCACGGGATGATCTCCCCGCGGGACGCCGCCCTGATGCGATTCGCCGATGATCCCAAGGAAGCCTTGCGCCTATTGCAAGAGGCCTTGCCGATCTCCCAGGGCGAAGGGGGCCCGGATATCGCCGAATCCGTGGCTACCTGATGGGAAAAAGGACCTTCCCCTTGAATCCTACCCTCCTCGGAAACGGCCATTTTGACAGCAAGCCTGTCAATTAGTCGCGGATCCGCCTTCCTTGGCGGATAGGGAAACCGCTAATGCGAATGGTCCGCGCCTGCCGGCATCATGGCGCGGCGCTTGCTTTCTATCCTGCCGAGAAGGGAATCCACCATGAACCGAGAATCCGCCCGCCGTAGCGCCGCCCTCTTTACCGAAGCCGATCCGTTAATCGCCTATTTCCACGACATCAAGGACACCGGCAAGCTTTCTTCGAAGCAGGAAAAGGAGTTGGCCAAGCGGATCCAGGAAGGCGACCGGCGAGCCGTCAATGAGTTGGTGCAAGCCAATCTCAAGTTCGTGGTGGCGGTTTGCCGCCAATACGAAAATCGCGGCCTGCCTTTGATCGATTTGATCAGCGAAGGCAACTTGGGGCTCATCCGGGCGGCCCAGCGTTTCGACGAGAAGCGGGACTGCCGCTTCATCTCTTATGCCGTATGGTGGATCCGCCAAGCGGTGGTGACCGCCCTGTCCGATCAATCGCGGTCGGTCCGGCTTTCCACGTCCACAACCGGACGCATGCGGCAATTGACTTCCGCCTCCCGCAAGCTGGCCCAAAGGCTGGGACGCGAACCCTCGGTGGAAGAGATGGAACTGGAGACGGGAATGCAAGCCGGGAGCATCCGGTCCTACCTGCGTTTGCTCGATCATTCCATCTCCCTGGAAAGCCTGCCGGAAGGCCTGGAAGGCGGCGCTTCCGATTCGATGGAGGCCTTCACGGAACGCTTCCACGCCAAGCGGGCCATGGATCAACTGCTCAAGGGGCTTAGCGCGCGCGAGCGCGAAGTGCTCGATCTCTACTTCGGATTGCGCCACGGCGAGGCCTGGAACCTGCCGCAGATGGCGCGCCGCCTGGGGCTCTCCAAGGAGCGGGTGCGCCAGATCAAGGAAAAGGCCATCGGCAAGCTCAAGGTGCTCCTCATGCTCAATGCCAAATACCCGTGCGCCACGATCGGCATCTAGAGACCGGAAGAGGAAACCCATGAATCCCATCGCAACCTTGACCTTGCGCGAACTCATCCGCAGCCGCCCCCTGGGCATCGAGATATTGGAAGACATGGCGGGCGGAACCTTTTGGGACAGGATGGATCTGACCCTGTCGGAGTTCTGCCGCGAGTCGGGGCTGGACGCCAATACGGTACAGCATCGCCTGGCGGGCATGCCCGAAAACCAGGCTCGCCAGGATTGGCCCAACCTCCCCCTCTTCTGCCTGATCGATCACCTGACCACCGGGCATCGCGGCTTCCGGGCGCGCGATTTGCCCGAGGTCCATCGCCTGTTGGAATCCTTGCGTATGGATTTCCCCGCGGGGCAAGCGGCCTTGCAGTCGCTCCTCGGGGAGTTCACCGCCTTCCGCCAGGAGTTCTCCTGGCATATGGAAGAAGAAGAGGAATTCCTCTTCCCCAAGATCCTACGCACCGAAGCCAGCCTGCGCCATCCCGAACTTTATCCTGAGGTATTCAAAGGATCGATCGGCATGTTCAGTTCCCGGCAGCTCCAGGAGCCTGAACATCGTTTCCACCAAATCGTGACCGATCTCTCCGAGCGCCTGCGCGGTTTGGTTTCCGACGCCTTGCATCTGGCGACGGCCAAGAGCGCCCTTTCCGCCATGCAAGGTTACGAGGCCCGCCTCAAGGCGCACGTCTACATGGAATGCGAAATCCTGTTCCCGAGGGCGCTGGTGATGGAAGCGTCCTTGTTGCAACGCAACCCATGAAGGGGATAACTTGCGACTGACCTTCCTGGGAGGCGCGGGCACGGTCACGGGCTCCAAATACCTTTTGCAGGACGGGGCAGCCCGTCTCCTGATCGATTGCGGCCTGTTCCAGGGACTTAAGCAACTGCGCTTGAGAAACCGGGCGCCGCTCCCTTTCGATCCCGCATCCATAGGAGCGGTCGTCCTGACCCACGCGCACCTCGATCATTCCGGTTACCTACCGCGGCTGGTCGCGCAAGGGTTCCCTGGCCGGGTGCATTGCACCGCGGCCACCCGCGACCTGGCCCGCATCCTGCTTCTGGACAGCGCCGCCTTGCAGGAAGAAGAAGCCAAGCATGCCGCGCGGCACGGTTGGTCCAAGCATAATCCGCCGCTACCGTTGTATACGATAGGGCAGGCGCGCGCCTGCGACTCCCGCTTCCAACCGGCGGATTGGGAGAATCCCGTACGCCTCCCCGAAGGATGGGTGATCCGCTTCCGCAAGGCGGGACATATCCTGGGCGCGGCTTCGGTGTTGGTGGAGCGAGGCGGCAGGACCGTGCTTTTCTCCGGGGATCTGGGCCGGCCGAATGACCCCATCCTTCCCCCGCCCGCTCCCTGCCCGGCCGCCGATTGGATGGTGGTGGAGTCGACCTATGGGGATCGCCGCCATGCGCAAATCGATCCGGCCGACGCCCTGGCGGACCTGGCGCGGAAGGTCTTCGCCCGCGGGGGAGTACTGCTCGTTCCCTCCTTCGCCGTGGGGCGCACGCAAACCATCCTCCATCTCCTGTGGCGCTTGCGCAAGGCCGGCAAATTGCCCGCCGCTCCCGTTTTCGTCGACAGCCCCATGGCCACCGACGTGACCCACCTTTACATGCGGCATCCCGCCGACCATAAATTGGGGTCGGAACTGGCCCGGGAAGTATTCGGGTCCGCCAACTACGTGCAAACCCCGGAAGAATCGAAGCGGCTTTCCGCCCGTAAAGGCCCCATGATCCTGATCAGCGCCAGCGGCATGGCTACGGGGGGCCGCATCCTGCACCATTTACGGGCCTTCGCCCCGCATCCCGAAAACGCCGTGCTTCTGGCCGGTTTCCAGGCCGAAGGCACGCGCGGCGCCCAGTTGGCCCACGGGGCGAAGAGCATCAAGATCTTCGGGGAACAGGTTCCCGTGAACGCGGAGATCGCCATTCTGCCCAACGCTTCGGCTCATGCCGATGCGGATGAGATCCTGGCCTGGCTGAAAACCGCCCCCCGCCCGCCGGAACGGATATTCGTCACCCACGGGGAGCCGGGGGCGTCCGAAGCCTTGCGCGGGCGCATCGCCGCCGAGCTGGGCTGGAACGCGCGCGTTCCGGCTCTGGAGGAAACCGCGGAACCGGTTCCGGAAACCTGATCGATCGGTTGCAGGGATCCCGCGAACGGGCTACCATAAACGCGTGTGCTACTCCTTCACTCCCGTCCAGGATCCTTCCGGAGCCATTACCTGGCTTCCCCGCAAGGTCCTCGATCAACTTCTGAAAGAGGGCCGTATCCAGGCGCCGGAAGAAGTATTCCCCGGCGACCGGGCGAATATCTTCCGTTGGACCGATCTAGGCGTCGCGCCGGCCGGGATGCGTTTCGATCTGGTGCCGCGCTTCTACCTCAGGAAGGAAGACCTGCCCTTGGAAGCCATGTTGAAACGGAAACGCTCGCGCAAGCAAGGGGGCGACGGCTTCAGCAGTTACAATGCCCGTTCGGAATCCCTGTTGGAGCGGCCGGCCTTTCGGGGGCCGTGGCTCGAATCGAAGCGCATGATCGTGCCCGTCAGCGCCTTCCGCGAAAGACCGAACATGGATGGGGCCCCGGAGGAATTCCGGGGCCGCGATTTCCGCATTCTCTCCTCGGGCCCGATGATCCTGGCTGGGATCTGGGACGCCTGGCGGAACCGCGAAGGCGAAAACCTGGAGTCCTTCTCCATCATCACCGTCGATTCCGCCGGCAACCCGCTCTTGCGGTCCATCTGGCATGAACGCTGCCCTTTGATACTGGATCCCGATCAGGTCGGGAAATGGCTCAATCCGGAAACGTCGCCGGAAGAAGCCATGAAGATGATCCGCCTCCATCCCTCCGAAGGCATGCGGTTGGAAGAAATCGCGCCGCCTGCCCCGGGAAAAAAGCCCGGAGAGGCGCAGCAGACCTCCCTTTTCTAGCCCGTAGTCCTTAGATAGCCTTGGAAAACCGCCCGACCGTTCCCTGGGCGGTGAGCGGATCGAGGGCCGCGGCGGCCTGGCGTACGAACAACCATCCCTCTTCGGAAAGCTTCAGCACCCCGTTTTCCCAGGAGACCCAGCCTTCGCCCAGCATCGGCTCGATGCGCGCCCGGCAGCCCTGGATGTATTCCCCGATGGCTTGGGGCGTGAGATCGACATCGTCGCAGGCGGTGGCGAAATCGACCCGGCCGTAGCACATGAGCGCGTCGATGCAAGCCTTTACGAGAACGTCCTGCTCCTCCATGAAATAGGTCTTCTCCAGCGGGAACTGCTTGGCTTCCACCGCGCGCAGGTATTCGTCCAGGCCCTTCAGGTTCTGGCCGTAACCGCGCGCGAATTGCGAAATCGCCGAAGCGCCGAAAGCGTAGACCTGGCCGGTGTGGCGGCGCGAACTATAGCCTTGGAAATTCCGTTGCAGTTGGCCGGCGGCCTTGGCGCGCGCCAGCTCATCGGTGGTTTTCACGAAATGGTCCATGCCGATGGACTCGAAACCCGCGTCCTTGAAAAAACGCCGGGTGGCCAAGGCGATTTCCAGGCGCATATGCGCGTCCGGCATGGGGTATTTCTCAAGCTGACTCTGATGGCCTTTGACCCAGGGAACGTGGGCGTACCCGAAGACGGATACCCGGTCCGCTCCCGCGGCCACGGCGGTCTCCAAGGTGGACTCGAAGGAGTCCGGCGTCTGATGAGGAAGCCCGTAGATGAGATCAAGGTTCACGCTGGCGATGCCGGCATCGTGGGCGACCGCCACCAACTCGGCGATAGGAATGCGGGGGACGCGCCGCTCCACCGCTTGCAATACTTCGAGCCGGAAATCCTGCACCCCGAAGGATAGCCGGTTGAATCCCATGGCGGCCATCTCCCGGATGCGCGCAGGGTTGAGCAGGCTGGGATCGCATTCCGCGGCGATCTCCGCGTCCGGGGCCAGGAACCATTGGCGCCGTACGCGATCCATCATGTCGCGCAGACGATCGAGGGGCATGGCGTTGGGCGTGCCGCCCCCGAAATGCACTTGGGTCACCTTGCGGCGGGGATCCACATGGCGCGCCATCGCGTCCATCTCCTCGCCGATCGCGTCCAGGTAGTCGTGCACCTGCCCCGCGGGCGTCCCGATCTCGGTATGGCATCCGCAGAACAGGCAGCGATGCGGGCAGAAAGGGATGTGGAAGTAGAGAGAGACGTGGGCCGGGCCGCGCCGATCGGAATCGGCCAACAGCGCGGCGTAGCGCGCGGGCGAGTCGTACGGGACGAACGAGGTGGCCGGCGGGTACGACGTATAGCGCGGGGCGGGACGATCGTACTTGGATATGTCTTCAACGGAGAGGGAGCGTGCCTGGATCATGAGGGGACGAAACGCAAAGGGCATGCCGGGAAGGGAGAACCCGTGAGCGCGCGGTAATCGAATGCGACGGCCCGAAATCAGCCGGACTGCCTGTGCCACGCGGGACTTTTTGACAAGGGGGCCTGGCATAATGGCAAATCTTCAGACCTGAAAAACGGGCCCTCCGGACGGTAATTTCTCATCCAGACATCGAGGATCGCATTATGGACATCGCGCATTTCTTTTCCGCCCTTCCCGCCGCCGGCATTTGGGGCGGCGCCCTTTTCCCCGTGGCCGTGGGCCTCGGGAGCTCCTTCACGCATTGCGCGGGCATGTGCGGGCCCATCCACCTGTTCCTGGCCTCGCGGTCCCCGCAAGGCCGCTCCCCCTGGGCCTACCATGCCGGACGCATCCTGGGTTACGGTATCTTGGGTGTTACGGTAGGCGCCGCCGGCGGAGCGCTTTCCTCCCTTTCCTCGCAAGGCTTCAAGAATGCGGCGGGCATCGCGCTGGCATTCGCCTATGCCCTGTTCGGGCTCGGGTTATTGGGATGGACGCCGAAGGGCCTCAACGCCGAGAAATTGCTGGGCCGCCTCTTCCCGGCCCGCATGTTCCGCGGCTTGTCGGCGCGCGGCGGAGGCAGGACCGCGCTTTTCTCCGCCGGCTTCGCGGCTTGCCTATTGCCTTGCCCCAGCACCCATGCGGTGCTGCTCTGGGGCCTGGGGATGGGGCGGCCCCTCGCGGCGGGAGCGGGGATGATCGCATTGGGAATATCGACCTTGCCTGTCTTCGGCGTTATGGCACGCGGTTCGCTTTCCATCCCCATGCGCGCCCGCGGATGGTATCGCGGCGGCTTAGGCGCGGTTTTTCTGGGGCTTTCGGCATGGCGGGTGTACGCGCTCGCCGCCTTAGGCACGGCGGCCTGCCATTAAGGCACGGCGACTTGGTTAATAAGGCAAAAAGGCAAGACGAAAAGACGGATCGGAGAGCAGGAGCAAGGCATGGATAACAAACGGACAATGGAATTCCTCGTCATCGCCGGGATCCTCGGCATCGGGGCGCCCTGCGCGCTTCTGCTCGGGCATAGCAGCGGCGAGGCCACGGCGGCCATCGCTTATCCCAAGACCCAGGCGGTCGCCACCATCGCGATCGATTACAAAGCCACGGTCATGGGATCGGATGCCGACGTGGAGCATGGCAAGCAGCTTTTCCAGGCCAACTGCGTGGCCTGCCACGGCCCCAACGCCGACGGCAAAGGCGCGGCCGCGGCGGCGCTTACCCCGCATCCGCGCGACTTCACCGATCCGAACGCGCGCTGGACGCGTAGCCGCGAGCCCATGGACATCTATAAGACCTTGGCGGAGGGCAGCCCGGGCACGGCCATGGTCGGCTTCGCGAACAACCTTTCGGTACAAGATCGCTGGGCCTTGGTGCATTACCTGGGCAGCCTGCCCGGCGTGTCGGGAAAATTCAAACCCATCGATGAAGCCTTGGCCGGCGCCTGGAAGCCGGAGAAGCGCTGATGTCCGTCTTCCTGGTTCTCATCCCCGTATCCCTGACGTTGGCGATCGCCTTCGTCTTCTTGTGCCTGGCGTCCATCCGCGGCGGCCAGTTCGATGATCTGGAAAGCCCGCGCTGGCGCATCCTTTTCGATGGCGCGCCCGAATCCGCGCCGTCGGCAGCCCTTCCGCAACCCGCCCAACCCGCCATCCTCGCGAGGAAAATCGATGATCAAGGTTAAGTACGACGATAAGATAGTGCGCATGTTCCTGCTGGCCTGCCTGGGCTGGGGAGTGATCGGCATGTCGGCCGGGCTCTTGCTGGCGCTCGAGCTATCCAATTGGAAATTCAACTTCGATCCCCACATCAACTTCGGGCGCTTGCGCCCTTTCCATACCAACGCGGTGATCTTCGCCTTCGGCGGGAACGCCATTTTTTGCGGCGTATATTACTCCACCCAGCGCCTGCTAAAGGCGCGCATGTTCAGCGACGTGATTTCGCGCATCCACTTCTGGGCCTGGCAACTATTAATCCTGGTGGGAGGCGTAGGCTTCCTGTTCGGCATCACCCAAGGCAAGGAATACGCCGAGCTGGAATGGTCGGCGGACGTGATCCTGGCGCTCGTATGGGTTCTCTTCGCCGTCAACTTCTTCGGGACCGTGGCCCGCCGGCGCGTGAAGCATTTGTACGTCGCCCTCTGGTTCTATATCGGCACCATCCTCACCATCGCCGTACTCCACATCGTGAACGGCCTGGCCATCCCGGTTTCCCTCACCAAGAGCTATCCCCTTTACGCGGGCGTGCAGGACGCGCTGGTGCAATGGTGGTACGGGCATAACGCGGTGGGCTTCTTCCTGACCACCCCTTTCCTTGGGATGATGTATTACTTCGTGCCCAAGGCGGCGGACCGGCCCGTATACAGCTACCGGCTTTCGGTCATGCATTTCTGGGCCTTGGTGTTCCTCTACATCTGGGCCGGCCCCCACCATCTGCATTACACGGCCCTGCCGGATTGGGCCCAGAACCTGGGGATGGTGTTCTCCGTGATGTTGCTGGCGCCCTCGTGGGGCGGCATGATCAACGGCCTGCTCACCCTGCGCGGGGCCTGGCATAAGCTGCGCACCGATCCCATCCTCAAGTTCTTCGCGGCCGCCATCACCTTCTACGGCATGTCCACCTTCGAAGGCCCGCTCATGTCGATCAAGTCGGTGAACGCCCTTTCCCATTACACCAACTGGACCATCGGCCACGTCCATTCGGGGGCCATCGGCTGGGTGGGCCTGATCACCTTCGGCATGATTTATTGGCTGGTGCCCCGCTTGTGGCGCGTTCCCCTGCATAGCTGGGGCCTGGCCAACGTCCACTTCTGGACCGCCTTTACCGGCATCATGTTCTACGTCGTCTCCATGTGGATCGCCGGCGTCACCGAAGGCCTGATGTGGAAGGAATTCACTTCCGAAGGGCTTTTGGCCTACCCGAACTTCCTGGAAATCGTGACCAAGATCAATCCGCTGTATTGGATCCGCGCCTTCGGAGGCATGCTTTACCTGGGCGGCCTCCTCATCATGGTCTATAACGTCATCCGCACCATCCAAGTGGCCCCGGCATTCCGGGACGAGGAAGTGGACGTGCCGGACGCCCCGATCGCCCATGCCCCGGCCAAGTACCTGCATGCCGTGCTGGAGGGCAACCCCCTGGCCATGTGCGTGCTGACCACCATCGTGATAGCCATCGGCGGCATCGTGGAAATGGTCCCCACCTTCCTGATCGAATCCAACGTGCCCACCATCACCGCGGTCAAGCCTTATACGCCGCTCGAATTGGAAGGCCGCGACATTTACGTGCGCGAAGGCTGCTACAATTGCCATTCCCAGATGGTGCGACCCTTCCGCGATGAGGTGGCCCGCTACGGCGACTATTCCAAGCCCGGCGAATTCGTCTATGACCATCCGTTCCAATGGGGCAGCCGGCGCACCGGGCCCGATCTCCACCGCGTGGGCGGGAAGTACAACAACATGTGGCATTTGCGCCACCTCGACGATCCGCGCCTGACATCGCCCGGATCGATCATGCCCTCGTACCGGTTCCTGCTGGACCGGAAGCTCGACCTTTCCCTCACGCCCACCAAGATCAAGGTCATGCGCCAATTGGGCGTACCCTATCCCGAATCGATGGTGAAGGATTGCCAGGCCCTCGCGCAAGCGCAGGCCAAGGCCATTTCCGATGATCTCGCCAAGGACGGGGTGACGGGCATGGAAGACAAGGATGTCATCGCCTTGATCGCCTACCTGCAGAGGCTCGGCACCGATATCAAATGGCGCGAAGCCGCCGCCCAAGGGCCCGAGGTGGGCGCGGTGACGCCTGCGCCGACAGATAACGCAGTAACCGCGGGGCCGTCGCAAGTCGCCGGCACCGTCAGCAAAGGAGCCGGACAATGATCCGCCAAGTCATGGAAGGGGCCGGGCTCACGCTCTGGCCCATCCTCTCTTTCATCATCTTCCTCACTTCCTGCGGATTGATGCTGCTTTGGTTGTACCGCCCCGGCTCGACCCCGATTTATGGTCGCATGGCCCGCATGGCCCTGGAGAACGATGACGCGAAACACGCCGGCGAAGGCGAGGAGGGGTAGCATGGAAGAGAAAGATCAACTCCTGGAAACGCACCAGGACAACGATGGCATCCGCGAATACGACAACCCGCTCCCGGGCTGGTTCCTGTACATGTTCTACGGTTGCATCCTTTTCGCGGGACTCTACTTCCCGTACCGCCTCGGTTACGGAGCTGCCTTGTCCGAAGCCGGGGGCGTGGGCCAGAACCTCAGCGCCAGCGGCGGGGACTACCTGGCCGCGGTCCGCATGGAAGAGGAAGCGCATCATTCCCGTCCCGTCACGGAGGTGAGCAAGGATGAGTTGCTGGAGTTCATGAAGGCGCCGGGGTCCATCTCGGGCGGCGAGGCGGTATTCAAGGCCAATTGCGTGGCCTGCCACGGCGATCAAGGCCAAGGCATCGTAGGCCCCAATCTCACCGACAACTTCTGGTTGCACGGCGGCAGCCCGGAATTGATCCTGGCCTCGGTCACCCACGGTTATCCGGACAAGGGCATGCCCGCCTGGAAGAACGTGCTCGGGGCCGAGAAGGTACGGCTGGCGGCCGCCTATGTCCTGACCCTGCGCGGCCGCAACGTCGCCAATCCCAAAGCGCCTCAAGGAGTCCAAGAGCAGTGATCACTCCCGCGCCATCGGGTCCGAAAGACCCGAAACCCACCAAGTCCGGCTACCGGATAGGGGAAATGCAAGGCACCATCTCGGCCGAAGGCGGTCGGGTGTGGATTTATCCCCGCGAGGTGAAAGGGCGCTTTATCCGCGCCCGGCGGGCCCTGGCGTGGGTCCTTTTGGCGGTCTACCTCGGGGTGCCTTGGATCCATTGGCGCGGCGAACCTCTCTTCGAGATCGACTGGTTCGGCCGCAGGCTCATGCTGCTGGGCCATTACTTCTGGCCCAAGGATATCCCGCTCTTCCTGCCCGGCATCCTCGCTATGCTGTTGATCGCGGTCGGGACCACCGCCCGCTTCGG
Organism: Fibrobacterota bacterium; assembly: GCA_019509785.1. Classification (NCBI taxonomy): domain Bacteria; kingdom Pseudomonadati; phylum Fibrobacterota; species Fibrobacterota bacterium. Next base: position 40,013 of record JAEKLQ010000055.1, read on the forward strand.
CCGCTTATGGTGCGGTTGGGCCTGCCCCCAGACGGTGTTCCTGCAATTCCTGTTCGGGCCCATCGAGCGCCTTATCGAAGGCAAGGCCTCGGTCCGCAAGAAGCGGGACGCGAACGGCATCAGTTTCGATCTGGTATGGCGTAAGGCCATGAAGTTGGGAATCTTCCTGGGGATTTCCTGGTGGGTGGCCAATACCGCCTTGGCTTACTTCTGGGGCATGGACAGCCTCATGTGGGCCATCCGGCATCCTTCCGCGGCCAATTTCCCGGGGTTGACCCTGGTATTGGCCTTCACGGCCGCCTTCTTCTACGTGTTCACCTACTTCAAAGAGCAGGCTTGCATCATACTCTGCCCTTACGCCCGCTTCCAATCGGTGCTGTTCGACGAGAGCACATCCACCATCGCCTACGACGAAAAGCGCGGAGAGCCGCGCGGAAAGGGGCCGCAAGGCATACGGGACGGCCTAGGCGATTGCACCGATTGCCGTCAGTGCGTGCTGGTCTGTCCCACCGGCATCGACATCCGCCAAGGAAGCCAATTGGAATGCATCGGTTGCGCGCGCTGCATCGACGCCTGCGATCAGACCATGGCGGCCTGGAAAAAGCCCGCCGGCCTGGTCCGCTACGCTTCCTTGAACCAGTTGCAAGGCAAGCCCACCGGAGCCCACCTGCGCCTGGTCGCCTATGGCGGATTGTCCTTGTTGATGGGGACGGTATGCCTGCTCCTGCTGGCCCACCGGCCCGCCATCGCCGCCGATCTGGTCCGCCGGGGCCAATCGCCTTACGAAAAGGCCGCCGCCGATTCGGTCCGCAACATCTACACCCTGTTCTTGCGCAACAACGGTTCGCAGCGCCGCGTCGTGCGCATCGGCTGGGACGGGGCGGTCCCGGGGACCACCAATTGGGATGGTCGTGAATTCGCCATCGCCGGGGGAGCGACCGCGACCATCCCCATCGACATCACCGTGCCCATTTCCGCCTTCAATCGCGGCCGCAAGGACGCCGTGCTGGCGTTGCGCGGCGAAGGCCTGGACCAAGCCATACCCGTGGGGCTGGCCGGCCCTTGGGGCCGCTGAAAGGATCATCATGACGACCACCGCCATCCCTCCGGCTTCCTCCCGAGGCATGCCCGCATGGATGATCGTCCTCGCCCTTTTCATGGTCGTGGTCGGGATCGCCAACGGGATTTTCGTCTGGCTCTCGAACGGCCGCCACGATCTGGTCCGCGACGACTATTACGCCGCCGGCCTCAAGCAAGACAGCGTCATCGCGCTCAACTCCGGGAATACCCCGGTTAATTTCCATCGCGAAGGGGCCGATTGGAAGTTGGAAAACGCCGCCGGCCCGGCGCCCGCTACCGGTTGCCGCTTGCGCCTCTACCGGCCCGACGACGTCAGCGCCGATCGCGAAGTCCGTTTGCAGCGCGTTCCCGCGGAGGCCGGTCGGGAAGCCTGGAAGGTCGCCGCCCCGGCCCTGCGCCGCGGCCGTTGGATCGCCACCGTGGTATGGGATCGCGATGGCGTGGACGTGCGCGAAGTCTCCCTGAATCTGACGGAAGGCTGATATGGCGTCCCCGGCCACGACCCCGTTCGGGGGCCAGCGGCCGGACGAGGCCCCGTCCGGGTTACCGACGGCGGCCGCCGGCCCTAATCCCGGCTTCGCGAACAAAGGCGCTTGCGCCCATTGCGGCCAAATCCTGCTGCGGACCGATCTCGTTGGCCCGGAAGGCGAAGCCTTCTGCTGCGAGGGCTGCCGCGAAGTGAACGCCATCCTCGCCGCCGAACGCTGGGCGCCTTACCGGGAGCTGATGGGCCAGGGCGGGAAGCGCGCCCCGCGCGCCTGGATCGGGGAAGCCTACCGTACGCGCTTGGACGCCTTGGACGATCCCGTTCTGCTGGCGGGCTTGGGACGCTGGGAAGGGCGCAAGCATGCGGTGAATTTGCGCGCGCGCGACGTCACCTGCGCCGGCTGCGGCTTCCTGGTCGAGGCCCTGCTGCGCGAAAGCCCGGGCGTGGCCGCCTACGAAGTCGATTTCCTGCATGGCGAAGCCTACCTCGAATACGATGCGGACCAAACCTCTTTGCGCGCCCTGCTGGAAGGCTTGGCCCGTTTCGGCTATCGCCTGGAGCCGGTGGACGGGGAAAGCGAAGCCAAGCCGAAGCCCGATCGTTCGCTCTTGTACCGCATCGCCGTTTCGGCGTTCTGCTTCATGAACTCGATGGCCTTCGCGGCGGCGGTATATGCCGGCCTGCCGCGCGGAATGGCCCCGGGCTGGATCCGCGCCTTCGGCTGGGCCGGCTTCGCGGTGGCATTGCCGGCCGTAGCCTATGGCGCGCAACCCTTCTACCAAGGGGCTTGGCGCGCCTGGCGGGCGCGTCGTTTTAACGTGGATGTTACCGTAACACTGGGAATACTGACCGCCTTTGCGGCCTCGGCCCATGCCGCCTGGACCGGGCGCGGGGGCAACTTCTCCGATTCCCTGGCCGGCCTCGTCTTCTTCCTGTTGGCCGGGCGCTGGGCGGTCCGCCGCTTCGAGGCCGGACTGGCCCTGGAAGGCCGTTGGTTCGAGCGCCTCGCTCCCGGTTACGTCACCGTGCGCCGCGGAGGCGAACCCGTGCGCGTACCGGCCGCGGAGGCCCGCGCGGGCGAAAGCGTCGAAGTCGGGGCGGGCGAATACGCTCCCGTAGACGGAATTCTCGCCGCCGACGAGGCCTGGATGGACACGAGCCTTTTGACGGGCGAAAGCCGGGCCCGGCGCATATGCCGCGGCGAACGCGTCCTGGCCGGCTACCTGAATTTGAAAGGCCGCACCGTGTTACTGCTGACGGCTCCGGGCGGGCAGACGCGCATCGCCGGGTTGCGCCGCGATCTCGCCGCCCTTTCCGCCGGCCGCGGAGCCGTACCCGACGGCTCGGGAGCGGTCGCCAAGCGCTTCACTTGGGCCGTCGCCGCCTGCGCCCTGGCCGCCTTCTGCCTGCACTGGCGATCCGGCCCGCCCGCCGCCCTGGAGTCCGCCGCCAGCGTGTTCATCGTTTCCTGCGCATGCGCCCTGGCCCTCGCCGTGCCCATCAACCGCGGACTGGGGCTCAAGCGCGCCCGCGCCTTGGGCTTCCACTTCCGCGCCCAGGCCGCCCTGGAAGCCTTGCGCGGCGTCGGCTGCGTCCTTTTCGATAAGACCGGCACCCTGACGTTCACCCGCCGCACCGTGGCCGGCTGGGATTGGCTGGGCGCTTGGAAGGACGATGCCTCGTTGCAAGAGGCCGCCCTACTGTGCGTGCGCGCCGCGACCGCCGGCTCCTTGCATCCCGTGAGCCTGTCGGTGCAGGCGGCCCTGGAAATAATGCCCATGGACGGCTTGCGGGCGCTCTCCGCGCGCGAGCTCGCGCATTTCGGCGTGGTCGCCCGCGTGCCCGGTCCCGACGGCCGCGAGCGCGAAGTGTGCCTTTGCAAATACGGAGCCTGGAACGAGGCCGGCCCCTTCGCGGAACACGGTTATCCCGCACCCGCTTCGCCCCTGCCCGCCGCCGACGCCTGCGTTCTCATCGACGGGACCTTGGCCGCCCTGATCCGCTTCACCGAGGAAATCAAGCCGGAAGCCGCCCGCCTGATTGCGGCCCTGAAAGCAAGGGGCCTGGCGGTGGCCCTGCTCTCCGGGGACAATCCGGACAAGGTGCGCGCCTTCGCAGAGGCTTGCGGGATCGGGGAATGGCGGGCTTCGCTGGCCCCCGAGGCCAAGCGCGCGGCGGCGCAGGAGTACCGCCGGCGTTACGGGCGTTCGCTCTCGGTGGGCGACGGCTTCAACGACAGCCTTTTGTTCGGCTCCAGCGATTTGGCCATGGCCGTGGCCGGCGGGGCCGCCGATCGCCTGCCGGGGGTCGATATCCTCTCGACCGGGGATCGCCCCATGGCTTTGGCCTCCCTCTTCGCCCTCTCGGATGGCGTGGCCCGCGGCGTGCGCCGCGGTTATTGGGCGTCCGGCCTCTACAACGCGGGCGCCATCGCGGCGGCCCTGGCCGGTTGGGTAACGCCGCTCTTCGCCGCCGTGCTGATGCCGATCAGCGGACTTTCCCTGTGCCTAATCGCCTGGCTCACGATTCCGCGCCGCCCCTGAAAACCCGGCCCCAAAAGAAAAGACCCGCGTCCGCTCGCGGCGAACACGGGTCTTTTCCATAACGCGCGGAAGGATTCATTCCCTTCCGCGGAAAAAGCCGAATCCGGCCTAGCGGCCGATCCAGGGAACGGTCGCGACCACCTCGCCCTGCGTAGTCCGCACGCGGAGGCGATAGATCCCGGCCGCCGGCAATTGCGGCATGGCATGGGTCGCCGGGCCGGTCGCCGAGAAGCTCGCCACCACGCGGCCCTGGATGTCCAGGAACTCGGCGCGATGGGCGCCCGGCGCGGAGATGGAAAGGGAGCGGCGATCGAAGGAAAGCCAATCGGCACGGGAAGGCGTCGCGGCGGGCGCGAGCGCCGTCGGGAACAGGGCCGGATCCTTACAGGTTCCGGTATATTCGATCCGATTTACGGTGCCCTTGCCGTAATCCACGAAATAAATCATCCCGTCCGGTCCCTGCCTCACGTCCACGATGGTGGTCGGCCGGATGGAAGCCCAGATGACCGTATTGGCGGTGGTCTTCTCAGCGTTGGCATCCAGGGTCATGAGATGCCAGCCATAGGCGTCGCATCCCGTGATGAGCCATTTGCCGTCCAACTGCGGGGGCATCTGGCCGGCAGTGGTGATCCTGCCGTCATACCGGAATACAGGGCCGACCATGGCGCAGGCCTCGTTGCGGGCGAAGATGGGATCGGAAACCGGCGGCAAATTCACGACGCCTAGCTTCTTGATGTTCAGCGGGGCTGTCTTGGGATTGTCCGCCGAAATGGCCCCGGCGTTCCCGTACGCGGCGATGTTATACATATCCTCTTCGCCGGCGTAATACGGCCAACCCGCGAAGACGGGGGTCTTGAAGAGGTTGTACTCTTCCGAGACCCTGCCTTGGTCGGGGCCTACGTCACCCCACGCGACCCAACGGCGAATGGGATCCACGAACATGGTGTAGGCGTTACGCGTGCCCTTGATGTAAATCTCCGGCTTCACGATGCTGGTGTCCGCAAATTTGGCGGCGAGGGTGGCGTCGCCGCTCGCGGCATACTTGTCGTGGAAGTAGGCGCCAAAATTCCCGGCGGGAATGGAATAGCCTTTCGCCGATTCATCGGGATGGATGCGGATAACCCCGCCGCGCAGATCGGCGGTATTGCCGGGACCCTGATCGGTTTGCTGGTTATCGCCCACCGTCACCCAGAGATCATCGTACGAATCGAATTCCATGGCGCCGGCGGTATGCCAGGTCACGCTCTCCCGCTTTTGCTTGATGAGGACTTTCTCGGTGGTCATGTCCAGATGCGACATGTCCGAGGTCATCTTGATGCGGGAAATCCGCAGCGTAAGAGAATTGTCGCTTTCGGCGAAGGAGTAGTAGAAATAGATCCAAGGATTCGTGAGGAAGTCGTTGCGAGTCGCGATGCCCAAAAGGCCGTACTCGTTCTGCCGGAAATCCGCATTGATGAATCCGAGAGAATCGGTGGATCCGGTTTTGGCGTTGTAGCGCTTAACCGGCCCGCGTTTCTGGACGAAATACACGTCTACGGAACCATCCGCTTGCTTCGCGAAGGCCATCTTCAGAACGGTATTGCCGCCCGGATCCTGCGACGACGGGGGCGTAGGCGTCGTAGCCAAAACCTTCGACGTAAATTGCGCATCCGTCGCGGCACAACCATTATAAGTTCCGAGATCGACGGCCTGAACCCCCGCGGCCGCCAATCCAATCAAAAGGACAACTCCCCCCCGTTGCAATACCATGATCAATCTCTCCTTCCAATGGATGGGCCTGTAAAACCGAGTTTGGCCTAATATATCGTCGAACGACCCTGGCCGAGGGTAACTTCGCACTTAGGATTTGTACGGAATCGGCACAAAAAGGCAGTGTCGTACATTTAGGTTGATCCGGGTCTTGCTTTTTTTCGCATCAGGGAAAGAAAATTTTCACCGCGAATCGATTTCCGTTCCAGGCGAAGGAAAATCCCCTAGCGGGGGTAAGAGATTGCATAAATCCCGGGTTCGGGGCGATAATGGGGCGTCCGGTCCTTTCCCATGGAGGCGCTTTTTGGTCCAGATCCGTGAATACGCCCCAGGCGAACTCATAATCAGCGAAAACGATGCGGGAGAGGCGGCCTATTATATCGACTCCGGGAAGGTGGCGGTGTTCAAGATCGCTCCCGGCGGCCAAATCCATATTGCCCACCTGGGGCCGGGCGATATCTTCGGCGAAATGAGCATGGTGGACGATTCCCCGCGCAGCGCCAGCGTACGCGCGATTGAAGCCACCACGACTCGCGAGTTCCATCGTGACGATCTGTACGCAGCCATCCGCGAGAACCCGGCCATCTTCGCCACCTTCATGAAAAGCATCTTCAATCGCTTGCGCGAGGCCAACCGCATCATCGCGACCATGCCGATCCGGGCCGGCCAGGTCTCCACGACGGCTAATCTCAAGGACGACGAATACAAGGATGCCAAATTCAGCATCGAAGGTCTCACCCCGGAGGCCATGGCGGCCATACCGAACAATCCTTTCCCTATCAAAGGCTTTCCCTTCAAGATCGGCCGCAAAAGCAATGATCCTTTCGTATACAATCACCTGGAGCTGATCGATGGGGAGCCGGCCCAGATCGCGCGCCACCATGTCGCCCTCGTCTTCGACGGCATGCATTTAGGCGTGGTCGATCGCGGCAGCGAGCTGGGCGCTTCGGTGGATGGCGTACGCATCGGCGGCCGCAACGGGGCGGGCCCGGTCTATTTCAACGGGAAGGAAGGAATCCTGGTGTTGGGTTCCGAAGGCTCGCCATACAGCTATAAGATCAAGGTGGTCTGGTAGCCTTTTCCCGCGCGGGGGGCCTCCCCGGAAGCCCCGTCTCAATATACTTGCGTCCCGCGTTCCGCGATTTTTCATTCTTCGCTGTCCATTGGGCCGATACGCCCGGAGGGGCGAACGCCTCTTCCCTAGGCGCATCGAAACCTTCAGCAAGGATGAATAACATGCAGAATCGAATGATGAAATCGATCCTCGCCTCCGTAGTCGGATCCGTTTGCCTGACCGCGGCGGCCTACGCCGCCTCTTCGGGCTCGACTTCCGGATCGGCCACGAACGCGGCCACGAGTACTTCGGGAAGCTCGGCATCCGGCCAAACGGGAGCGGCCACCGGGTCCGCGGGTACGGGCGCCACGACGAACGGCGCGGCGACCAGCGCTACGACAACGCCGGGAGCGGCCGCATCGGGTACGGCCATGTCCGCGAAATATACCGACGCCGAGATCGTGGCCCTGGACATGACCATCGATGACAACGAAATCAAGGCGGCCCAAACCGCCGAGAAGAAAAAGATGGGCAAGGACGCCATGAAATTCGCGAAGATGCTCCTGAAACAGCATCGCGAAGACAGCAACAAGGTCTCCAAGCTGGCCAAGAAAGAGAACATCACCCCGTCCGAAACCGCCGCCAAGGTGCAAGAGCTGCGCGACAAGGGCGCCTCCGAACTCCAAGCCCTGGCCTCCAAGGACAGCATGGAGTTCGAGCAGGGCTACGTCAGCGCCATGGTACATGGGCACACCGATGCCTTAAGCCTGTTCGACGAGCATCTGGTCGCGGACGCCTCCAATCCCAAGCTGAAGAAGGAGATGGAGGAGGCCCGCAAGCACGTAGCCCATCATCTCGAGGAAGCCAGGCGCCTGCAAGGGGACCGGGCTTCCCGCTGAACGTCCAATAGCCCCATGCCCGACGCCGCGGAAAGCTCCCATCTTCCGGGTCTGGAGAGGGCCCTTCCCTACCACCATAAGGAGTGGGTCTTCCAACGCTTGGGCTGGGCGCTTCTGGCCCTGTTCCTGACCGCCGCCGGCACGGGCCTCTTGGGCCCGGGCGGCGTCTTCGCAGGCTCGTCCGGGCCGGACGCCTTCCGGGTTTCCTTCGATCGCTTCGGGCGACGCGAGGCCGCTCTCGGCTTCACCGCCGCTTGCCGCCCGCCCGCGGGCGGGCGCACCTTGCGCCTTGCCTTTTCGGAAGCATGCCTCCGCGACGCGGAGATCCAATGGATGCGGCCCCAACCCGACACTTCGGTGGCCGTGGAACATGGCGGGCTTACTTACGTCTTCCGACGCGATCCGGATGCGGAAGAGATCGAAATCGCCTGGTCCCTCAAGCCCCAATTCGCCGGGACGCGCGCATGCCATATCGCAACCGAAGGCGCCTACGCCGATTTCAGGCAATGGATCTGGCCCTGACGTTTCGCCGGCCGGATCCGGGCCCCATTACGTCAGGGACTTTTATGCATTCATCCGATCTCAGCGCCAGGGGGTAGCGCTTGGAACAAATCCTACGCACCTTCGCCATCTACGGCTTCCTGATGGTCGTCTTCCGCTTTTCGGGGAAGCGCACCCTCAAGGACATCACCGTGTTCGACTTCATCCTGCTGTTGGTGCTGAGCGAAGGAGTACAACAAGCCCTGACCAGCAACGATTATTCCACTATGAACGCGTGGGTCATCATCGCGACCTTCGTCTCCTTGGACATCGGCATGTCGCTTTTGAAGCGGAGCTTCCCGTGGCTGGACCGCGTGATGGACGGCGAGCCGCTGATCATCGTACGCGACGGCGTAGCCTTGGAGAAACGCATGGCCAAGGAACGCATCGGCATGGACGATGTCCTGGAGGCCGCGCGGCAGAACGGCCTGGAGAGCCTTTCGCAAATCAAATACGCGGTTCTGGAGCGCAACGGCGCCATCTCCATCATCCGGGCATGAAGGGCTTGATGTCGGCATCCATTCCGGATCGGTAAAGGACCGTTCCGGATGGACGGGCCCGCGAACCCCTTTCGTAGGGGCCTTCCGCCATTTTAATTCGGTATAGGGGGAGGAACTTTCATAGACCCGCTCTCCCGGAGGTCGTACGCATGCTAGGCATTTCCATCTTGTTCCTGATTCTGGCCGTCGGTTCGGCCCTGCTCGGATTCGCCGGACTCATCACGGGCGCCTTGGTCGGCATCGCCAAGGTGCTCTTCTTCCTATTTCTCGTACTCTGGCTCGTCACCTGGATCGGAGGCCGCCGACGCAGGGTGATTTAGCCGGGGCGGGAAGAGTCGCCGTTCGCGGTCCTCCCCGGGCCGCGCTTTCGCTTTGACGCAGGAGGGCCCCATGCCCATCGGAAAGTCCGATCAAGAAACGCAGGACATCGTACAAATCCTGATCGCCTGCGCACGGGAGTGCCGGCTCTGCGCCCAGGCATGCCAAGACGAAGAAGAGGCAGCGCCGCTCGACGCCTGCATCAGGCTCAGCCAGGATTGCGCGGACATCTGCGCCCTGGGGGCCGACTTGCTGCGGCGCCGCTCGATATTCCACTCACGCCTGCAGGGTTTATGCGCCGAGGCATGCGAAGCCTGCGCCGAAGAATGCGCCCGGCATCCGGCCTTGGAGCAGTGCCGGGAATGCGAAGAGGCGTGCCGCCATTGCGCGGAAGCCTGCCGCGACCCTTCAGAAGCCTTGGCATAGCTTTACGCATCGGCCCGCAAAGGGCCGGTGTTTCCTTATATTTTGGTCGCGAAAAAACTTTCCTCGGAAAAAAGCCGGAAAATTTTCCGGGAAAACTCCGGAAAAGGAGACCCGATGCGTCTTTGGCCCGTTTTGTTGCTCGCCGCGGCTTCCTTTGCCTCGGCGCAGGGACTCTCGCCGGAAGGCTGGTGGAAAACCGTGGACGATAAGACCGGCCGGGTCAAATCCATCGTCCACATCACCCGGGGAGGCGATACCCTGAGCGGCAAGATCGAGAAGTTGTTCCGGCGGCCGGAGGAAATCCAGGATCCGGTATGTATCAAGTGCTCTGGGGAACGCAAGGATAAGCGCATCGTGGGAATGACAATCATGTGGGGGCTGCATCCCTCGGGGGCCGGCTGGGACGGCGGATCGGTTTTGGATCCGGCCAACGGAAAGGTGTATAGTTGCAAGCTTTCCTTATCCGAAGACAGCCAATCCTTGACGGTCCGCGGATACCTCGGCTTCTCGCTTTTAGGCCGGAGCCAGACCTGGAAAAGAGTCCTTCCCGAAGAGGTAGGAAAAGCGGTCGTCCCCGGCTCTTGAAACGGCACCGCATTTGCTAAATAGTTCCGTGCCTTCCGCGTGGAGGGTGTAACCTTTATCTGGAGTTGCTATGAACACCCGCAAAATCGCTTACCTCGTTCTGTCCGCCAGCATTGCCGCTTCCTCCGTTTTCGCCGCCGGCGCTGACAAGGCCTGCATGAAAAAGGCCAAGGAAGACTACAACATGTCCGTCAAGGCCTGTAAGGACAAGACCGGCGCGGACAAGAAGGCTTGCAAGAAGGACGCGAAGGCCGCCTACACCACGGCTAAGGACGCCTGCAAGGCTCCCGCCGCCGCCCCGGCCCCCGCTGCCGACGCTCCTGCCGCCCCCGCTGGCGACGCCAAGTAAGGTCTTCGCCGGGCCGGCTTGCCGGCCCGGCGATAACCGATTTGGGCAACCCGTATGCCTCAAATGGTGCATCGGGATCCGCCGCCCAAACGCTCCCGCTCCCGTACAGTCTCGAATCCCGGGAAGGAAATACACCGGGCGGGACTCGAACCCACGGCCAATTGTTTAGAAAACAACTGCTCTATCCAACTGAGCTACCGGTGCAAGGGAAGGGTTGGAAATCTAAGTAATCCCCTTGCCTCTGTCCTCTAAACGACAGCCCGGCCGATCAGGTCCGGAAACGGCTGGTCACCCCCATTTCCGGCGGCTAACTTCTTCCCATGGGCCAAGACCAAGCTTACTATCGGGCCATGCTGGCGCGCGATGCGCGCTTCGATGGCAAGTTCTTCGTGGGCGTGAAGACCACGGGCATCTACTGCCGTCCCGTTTGCCCCGCCCGGCCCAAGCGCCGCAACGTCGAGTTCTTCCCCGATGCGCGCTCCGCCGAAAACGCGGGCTACCGGCCATGCCTTCGCTGTCGTCCCGAAGCCGCGCCCGATTCGGCCGCCTGGAACGGATCATCGGCCTTGGTCCAACGGGCCCTTAGGGCCCTGGCCGAAAGCGGACACGAGGGCGTGGGCGAAGAGGCCTTCGCGGCCCGCTTCGGGCTGGGAGCGCGCCAACTGCGCCGCGTATTCCTCGCCGAAGTGGGCAAGACCCCGGCCCGCATCGCCGCCGATCGCCGTCTGGACTTCGCCCGCAAGCTCATCGCCGAAACCGGTTTGCCCATGGCCCGCATCGCGGGGTCGGCGGGCTTCGCTTCCGTGCGGCGCTTCAACGCCGCCATCCGCGAACGTTTCCGGCGTTCGCCCACGGAAATGCGCCGGCACCGGCGCGGCGCATCCGAAAGCGAAGGCGTGGAACTAAGCCTGCCTTTTCGTCCTCCCTTCGATTGGGACGCGTCCCTGGACTATTACCGCTCCCATGCCATCGACGGACTTGAGGCCTTTTCCGAAGGGGCTTACGAACGCCTCTTCCGATTCGGGTCCGGTCCGGCCGGGCATCTGCGCGTGAGCCTGGGGACCGGCGCGAAACTGCGTTTGCAAGTGCGCGGCGGCGACGTGGCCGATCTCGGACGCGCCGCGCGGGCGGTGCGGCGCATGTTCGATCTGGATGCCGATCCGGCCGAGGTGGCCGCGGCCTTCGCGGGCGCGCCCGGGCTTGATCGCCTGCTACGCCTGCGGCCGGGGCTGCGGGCGCCGCGGGGATGGGACGCTTTCGAGACCGCGGTTTGCGCGGTGTTGGGTCAATTGGTGAGCATCCCCCAGGCCAACCGCCTCATCGCCCAATTGATCGAGGCTTACGGGGAACCGGTCGCGCATCCCCTGGGTGGAACGGCGCGGTTGTTCCCGCGTCCCGAGTCCTTGGCCGATTCCGATCTCGCGCGCGTGGGCACGACCGGCGCGCGCAAGGCCGCGCTGCGGGAACTCGCGGCGCGGGTGGCGGCGGGGAATTTGTCCTTCTCCAGCGCCCAGGATCCGATCGCATTCCGGGCGTCCCTGCGATCCATCAAGGGCATCGGGCCGTGGACCGCCGAATACGTGAGCCTGCGGGCCCTGGGCGACGTCGATGCCTTCCCGGCGGCGGACCTGGTACTGCAACGCGCGATCGCATCCGATCCCGGCTTGGATCCGGAGCGGGTGCGGCCCTGGCGCGGCTACGCGGCCGCGCATCTATGGCGCGCCTGGACCTTGGCGCGCAGAGGGGAGAATCCATGACCTTGCTCAAGAAACGTTTTCCGACTCCTACGGGAGAAATGACCTTGGTCGCGCATGCGCGGGCCTTGGTGGGTTTGGTTTGGGACGAAAGCGAGTTGCCGCGTTTGGGCCTGGCTGCGGCAGAGCCCGGGGCGAACGCGCCTTTGGACGAGGGCGCGCGCCAGCTCCAAGAATATTTCGCGGGGAAACGCACGCGATTCGATTTGCCCCTCGATCCCGCGGGATCGGAATTCCAACGATCGGTTTGGGACCGATTGCGGGAAATTCCTTTCGGAACCACTTGGAGTTACCGGGAGCTGGCTTCGCGCGTGGGCAACCCCGGCGCGGCCCGCGCGGTCGGCTCCGCCAACGGCCGCAATCCCCTATGCATCCTGATCCCATGCCATCGCGTGGTCAGGGCTTCCGGCGATCTCGGCGGGTATGCGGGAGGGACGGAGCGAAAGGCTTTCCTGATCGAGCTGGAGGGCTCCGCGGCCAGGACCTGAGCGGCGGCTCAGGTCGCGCGAAGCGTATTCAACCTACGCCGGGCGTATCCGAACCGGCGGCCGGAACCCAACTCCAGTCCCATCCCGCGCGACCGGCTTGGGCTTCGTTCACCGCGCGCGCCAAGGCGCTTTCGCATTTGCGCAGGAACTGCACGTGGGTCTCCCCCAGGGAGCAATCCTTGCGCACGACGAAAACCTCCTTCTCGGCTTCGATGACCCCGTGCAAGTAAGGCGCCGGCATCCAACGCGCGTAAAAGACGATCATGGAATCGAGGGTCGCGAAGGTCGGCAACGCGGAATGGCCGTCCAACGGGAACGGCGTCGGGATATCCACCATGCTTGGAAGTATCGGGCCGGCGCCCGCTTCGGTCCAGGGGCTACGCGACTGATACGGAGGCCCCATCCCCCAAGGGACGCCAACTCCCCGAAAAGCCCATAGGGTTAAATTGCTATATTGTCATGCCGCCCCAGACGAGGAAATCCGATGAAATTCGACCCCACCCAAATCCTGTTTTTCGCGGCCATGATCGGCATCCTCTACTTCATGATCTTCCTGCCGAAGAAAAAGGAGCAACAGGCCTTCACCAAGATGATACAATCGCTTAAGAAGGGCGATCGGGTGATGACCCAGTCCGGGATGTACGGCGAAGTAGCCGCCATCAAAGGCGACATCGTGACCCTGGAATTCCACGACGGCGTGCGTATCGACTTCAACAAGACGGCCATCTCCAAGGCAGTGGAGGAAAAAGCCGAGGCCAAGGCCTGACGCCGCGGGCCCGCGAGGATAACCCCATGGTGCTTCCCATCTATTTGTACGGCCAAAAGGTCCTGCGCAAGCGGGCCACCGAGGTGGCCAAGGTAACCCCAGAGCTGGCCAAGCTCGCCGACGACATGCTCGAGACCATGTACCATTCCAACGGCATCGGGCTGGCCGCCCCCCAGGTCGGGCGCAGCATCCGACTGATCGTGGTGGACGTGGCGGGCGAGGAAGAGGAAAAGCATCCTTACTTCCTCTTCAATCCCGCCGTGAAGGATAGCAAGGGCGAGATCGCCGCCGAGGAAGGTTGCTTGTCGGTGCCGGGAGTATGGGCCGACGTCGAGCGCCCCGAAACCATCACGGTGGAATACCTGGACAAGAACGGCAAGCGCCAGGTGCTGAAGAACATCGATGGGCTTTTGGCCCGTTGCATCCAGCACGAGATCGATCACCTGAACGGTGTCCTTTTCGTCGATAAGATCTCGGCCACCGATCGGACCTTGAATGACGGCAAGCTGAAGAAGATCTCCAAGGAATCGAAGACCGTTCCGGCGTGAACGCCCGCCTTTCCTTTTCCATCCAGACCGGGATGGCGGCCGCGGCGCTCCTCTTCGGTTGCGCTTCCGCCCCGGTGGCCCCGGTCAGGCCCGCCTCCGCCAAAGCCAAGGCCGCGCCCACGGAGCCCGGCCGCTACGAAGGCGCCTGGTCCTCCGTTCCCGCATCCGAACTCCCCTTCCCCGAAGCGCAGGATACCCTGAGCTGGGACTTGCCCGCGGAGGCCGAATCCGGACTCGCCGGCGACTCCGCCCGTCCGCGAACTTGGGCTCCCGCATTGCCTCCCGTCTCCCGGCCCGAAGGCATCCGCCAACGGCCCCGGCCCAGGGATCTTCCCGATCGCGTCCACGTCCTATTGGCCCGTTCGCCGAAGCCGTACTCCCTATACACCTTGGGCGACGTGCAGATCATGGCGGAGATCCCCGCGGAGAAAGACAAAGGCCTCGCGCTCACGCGTCTGGCCCGGCTCAAAGGCCGCTTCGTGATCCACCGCTCCGGGGGGGCCTTCGCGGTGGAGCAGGCGGGTAAGACCGTGGCGACCTCGCCGGCCCGCCGGCTGCGGGTCATCTCCCTCAATCCCTACAACCTGATCGATATGGGGCCGGGCGTGTACCGCGGGGGCATGCACCTCATCGCCGAGGCCGACGGGGACGTGCTGGCGGTGAACGTCGTGGGCGTGGAGGATTACCTGCGCGGCGTGCTGCCCTACGAGATGGGCAAGGTCGATCGCGATGCGCTGGAGGCGCTCAAGGCCCAGGCGATCGTGGCGCGCACCTATGCCTACAAGCGCATGCTCGGCGCCCGCAACGCCGAATTCCATCTGCATAGCGACGTCCAGGATCAGGTTTACAAGGGCGTGCGCGGCGAATACCTGATGTCGGATCGCGCGGTGTGGGAAACGCGCGGGATGGCGGTTATGCATTCCGATACCCTGGCCCTCTGCTATTACTTCTCGACCTGCGGCGGGCGCACCGCCAGCAAGCACGAAGTCTGGGGCGGAGACAGCATCCCGTACCTGGTCTCGCGGCCGGATACCGATGGCTTGGGCGAGCCCTGGTGCCAAGCCTCCAAGTACATGGCCTGGACCCAGGAATGGACGCGCCCCCAGTTGGCGGCCATCTTGAAGCGCAATCTGCATTCGGCCGGCGTGGCCGATTTCCCCGCCTTCACGGGAGTCCAAGGCATGGCGATTTCCCAGCGGGCCACCTGCGGCCGGGCGCGGATCCTGAACATCGCGACCGAAAGGGGCGCCATTCTCGTGAAGGGCGATAAGACGCGTTGGGCCCTGCGGCCGCCGGGCGGGGAGGACAAGATCCTCCCGAGCGCATGGTTCACGCTCAAGACCGAGGGGAATAAGATTACCGCGCAAGGAAAGGGCTTCGGGCACGGGGTGGGATTATGCCAATCGGGAGCGATGGGCCGGGCCCGATCCAATCAGAACTTCGTGGAGATCATCCGCGCCTACTACCAAGGCGTAGACGTGGTCGAGTTCAGATAACCCATATAAGCGACGAGCGTGGAGTTGCGAAGCAACTCCTAGTGAGAAGCCATTTCAGCCTCCGCCAAGGAATTTCACGATTTCCACCTCGTCCCCTTCGGCGAGAAGGGTCGTGGCCCAAACCGCTTTGGCCGGGACCTTGCGATTCAATTCGATGACCACCTGTTCGGGCTTGAGGCGGTACGACGCCACCAACCCCTCTACGGTGATCCCATCGTCCAGGCGGGTTTCTTGGCCGTTCACTTTAACGCGCATAAGGCCGAAAAAGATAGCAAGCCGGCGGTAAGGCTATCCAGCTTCAAAATAGGGCAACCATTCTCGCATCGTCTCTCGCGCGAACGTATTTTCCCGGTATGCGAACCGTGGAAACGCACACCGACGCCTGGGGAATCGAAGCCGGATTCAATGATGCGTTCGAACGCTGGCGCGACACCCCGGAAGCGACCCGGCTGGCATTGCGGTCGGCCATGGGCCAGGAACCCTTGGAAATCGCGGAGCCTTGGACCCCGCATGCCCTGGAACCCTGTCCCGAGCCCGCCCGCGCGTGGGGCTGGGCGGTGCAAGTCTATGCACTGCGATCGCGCGGAAGCTGGGGCATCGGCGATCTCGCCGATTTGCGCCGCCTGGGCCAATGGTCGGCGGCACGCGGCGCCGGCTTCCTCCAGATAAGCCCGCTGGGAGCCACCCAGGTCGTTCCCCCGTTGGAAGCCAGCCCGTACTGCCCGTCATCCCGGCGTTACTTCTCCCCCTTGTACCTGCGCATCGAGGAAGTCCCCGGCGCCCAACGCGCCGCCGTCCGTTGGGCCGCCTTGGCCGAGCGCGGGCACGCGCTCAACTCGGCGCCTTTGATCGATCGCGATGCGGTCTTCGCCCTGAAGATGGAGGCCCTGGAAGCCTTGTGGGCCGAATTCAAGGCGAGCGCGCCGGAACGGGAGGCCTTCGCCCTTTTCGTGGTGGAGTCGGGGCAAAGCTTGCGCGAGTACGCCATCCATTGCGCGCTTGCCGAAAGCCTGGGACCCAATTGGAAGGAGTGGCCTCCGGCCTACCGGCATCCCGCGGCCCCCGCGGTCGCGCATTTCGCCGCCGAGCACGTCGAGCGCATCGCCTTCCACGAATGGATCCAGTGGCTGTTGGATCTGCAATTGGACGAAGCCAACCAGGCCCTGCCTTTGATGCAAGACCTGCCCATCGGGTTCGATCCCGGCGGCGCCGATGCCTGGGCCTGGCAGGACCTTCTGGCCTTCGGCGCTTCGGTGGGAGCGCCGCCCGATCTCTTCAACACCCGCGGCCAGGATTGGGGGTTGCCGCCGTTCATCCCCCATCGCCTGAAGGCCGCCGGGTACGGCCCCCTCCGGGAAACGATCCACGCCCTTTTGAAACATGCCGGAGGACTGCGTATCGATCACGTGATGGGGCTTTTCCATCTGTACTGGATCCCCAAGGGAATGGGTCCGGACCGGGGCGCTTTCGTGCGCTATGACCATGAGGAATTGCTTGCCGTGATCGCGGAGGAGTGCCGACGCGCGGGGGCCTTCGCGGTGGGCGAGGACCTGGGGACGGTCGACCCGTGGGTGCGCGAACGCCTTAAGGCCTGGGGGTTGCTCGGCAGCAAGGTGTTATGGTTCGAATCCGATCCGCCCGGCGACTGGCCGCGCTCTGCGCTGGCCTCGGTCAGCACCCACGACTTGCCCACCTTAGCCGGCCACCTGACCGGGCGCGATCGGGCCGAGCAGGCATCCCTTGGGCTCAGATCCGATCCTTTGGCCAGCCAGGCCGCTTCCGATCGT
>JAEKLQ010000056.1 GCA_019509785.1 Fibrobacterota bacterium
CGCAGCCGCCTTGCGGATGGCCTGCTTGGTCTGGGCATGGTATTCCCAATAAGTCGTTCCGTCCGAAACGAAGGTGCCGCCCGGGATCTCCAGGCGGAACTTGTCCGCGCCCTTGAGCAGGAAACGCCCTTGGTATGCATCATGCTTATCGAGGGCGGCGTTGTAGACCTGGGCGGTGAATTTCAGCGAGAGATCCTGGGCTTCGCGATGGAAGGCGATGGCTTTGCGGAGCGCGGCCTTGGCTTCCTTGAAGGCGGAGGAATCGGCCGGGGCGGCCGTGGCCGCGGGCCCGGCGGCTACGGGCGGGGCCGCCGGCGCATCGCCCGCCAGCGCCGTCCGCGCGGATGCGGCCATGCCGATCGCGATCAAGATCGCAATCGCCGGTAACAAGCCGCGCCCATTGGAATTCGCCGAATCCGCCACGAATCGTTTCCTATTCATTAACGCCAGGTTAATAAACGAAAAAGGCGATGGAAAGCCAACGAGGAATGGGCGACCAGGCCGCAAGCCCTTTTCCGGCGGGATTGGAGGGCCTTGCGCGGGGCCCGCGCCGGAGATGACGGCGGGAATATTTCTTAGTTTTATGCGCATGGAAAACGCCTCCCCCATGGACGAGAAGCTCCAAATACTGAAGCGCATCGAAGACATCGGGAACCGGGACTTCGACGGCGTCGACGTGACGAAATTGCTTCGGGGCTATTTGCAAGCCACCGATCCGGAGATCATGCTTTCCGCCTTGCAAGCCGCCAGCAATTACGCCAGCGACGAAGGGCTCTTCCAGGACATCTTCAAGATGGCCCACGAGTATCCGGACGAGGAAGTGCGGGCCATGGCCAATAGTTGCCTGGGCGCCGTGATCCAGGACGGGCTCGAATTCGAGGAAACCTTGCCGCAGGGATTCCCTTCCGGATACGCCCAAGTGTCCCGCGACTTCTATATGGAAGTGCGGGAATTCCTTTTGGAAAAAGTCGACGCCCCCATGGAAAGCATGGAAGTGCGCCGCCGGGCGCTGGAGGCCCTCGGTTATCTCGCCTTCCAGCCGGAAGTGCGCGCCATCGTAATGCGCTTCTACCATCAGGCGCCGAACCCCTACGTGCGCGTCAGCGCCCTGTACGCCATGGGCCTGATCAAGGACGCCGTCTTCGAACGTCTCATCCTGGAAGAACTTTATTCCACCAGCGAGCCCGCCCTCCTGGAAGCGATCCATTCCGCGGCTTGCCTGGAACTCCACGCCGCCGAGGATCGCCTGCTCGCCTTGACCAAGTCCGCCAGCACGGACGTGCGTTACGAATCCATCCTGGCCCTGGGCACGGTCGCCCCCTTGTCCCGCCTCCCCGAGATCCTGAAGACGGTCGAAGCCGTCGAGCAGAACGAGGAAGTGCGCGAAGCCATCAAGGCGGCCAAGATCACCCTCCAGCAACGCTCGGCCATCAAGCAGGGCGAACCCATCTGGGACGACAACCTCATCCTCAACGAGATCGAGGATATCCTGGAAAACCGCGAAGCCGGCGGAGGGGAAGATCTCCCCGGCAAGGACGGGGAGTAGGGACATCCTTTCCCGCCCCTTCTTCTCCGGCATCGCCGGAACGGGCATGAGCGCCCTGGCGCAATACCTCGCCTTCCAAGGTTCGGCCGTGGCCGGATCGGATCGCAGCCTCGATCGCGGAGCCGAGGCGGAAAAGCGCGCTTACTTCCAACGCATCGGCGTGCGCCTTTCCCCTCAGGACGGGACCGGGCTGGACGGTTGCACCTGCCTGGTCGTCTCCACCGCCATCGAGGACGCCAACCCGGAAGTGCAGCGCGCCCGCGCCCTGGGGATGCCCATCATCCACCGCTCCGATCTGCTCGCCGAACTGGCGCGCAGCAAGAAGACCATCGCCATCTCCGGCACCTCCGGCAAGTCCACGGTGACGGGCATGGTCTGGCATGTGCTGCAAGCCGGGGGCCTGGAGCCCTCCCTCATCACCGGCGCCAATCTCAACTCCCTGATGGCGGAGGGATGGCTGGGCAACGCCAAAGCCGGGTCCGGCGAATGGCTGTGCATCGAGGCGGATGAGTCGGACGGGAGCCTGGTGAAGTACGCCCCCGAGATCGGAGTCATCCTCAACGTCGAGAAGGACCACAAAGAAATCGCCGAACTCATCCCGCTCTTCATCCGCTTCCGCGATCAAACGGCGCGCCGCGTGATCGTGAACGCCGACGATGCCCATTGCCAGGCGCTACGGCGCCCCCAGGACGCCGTCTTCCGGAGCGCGGGGATGGCCGACGGGGCGGCGCAACGCGTCCGATACGGGGACTGGGAAACCGCCTTCAGCTTGGCTGGAACCGATTTCATCTTGAACGTTCCGGGCAAGCATAACCTGGCCAACGCCATGGCGGCCTTGGCCATCGGCCGCGAACTGGGGATCCCCTTGGAAGCCTGCGCGCGGGGCCTGGCGGCCTATCGCGGGGTGGAGCGCCGGCACGTGCGCGTGGGCGAAGCCGGCGGCGTCACCGTGGTGGACGATTTCGCCCACAACCCCGCCAAGGTGCAGGCCTGCCTCGCCACCGTGAAGGCCGCGCCCGACGGCGGGCCCCGGCGGGTGTTGGCCATCTTCCATCCGCACGGCTTCGCGCCCATGAAACTCATCGGCGAGGATCTGATCCGCGGGGCGGCCGACGCGCTGGACGCCGGCGATCGCCTTTTCCTGCCCGAGATCTACTACGCGGGCGGCACCGCCGACAAAAGCATTTCCTCCGCCGATCTGGCGCGGTCGGCCAACGCCCTCAAGCCCCAGGCCGGCGGGGCTTTCGCGCGCTTCTTCCCGACCAAGGACGAGGTCATCGCCGCCGTGGCCGCCGAAGCCCGTCCGGGCGATTGGGTGGTAAGCATGGGCGCGCGCGACCCTTCCCTGGGCGATTTCGCCGCGCGCTTGTTCGCGGCCATCCGCGCAGCGCGCGGGACCACCAGCCCCGGAACCTGATGAACGAGGCCCTACGCGCCCCCAGGTTGACAAAGGCCGACTCAATTACGACCTTCTAGGCCCGGTTTTTGAACGATCTCCATACGGAGAAAAGGAAGCAGATGCCTTGCGGTAAGAAGCGTAAGCGGAAGAAGATGGCGACCCACAAGCGCAAGAAGCGCCGTCGTCTGAACCGCCACAAGAAGAAGCTCGTGTAATCCTGCCGCGGGCGGCAGGCTCGCGGCTGGCAACCATTTCCGTCCATCGGAAGAAAAGGGCCCCTAGGCCCTTTTCTCGTTTAAGTCGTTTTTATGGCTTAGGCTTCCGTGGACGCGCGCTCGGAAGCGATGCGGATGGACGCCGCTTTCGGCGACAATGGCAGATTGGCCTCGGTGATCTGCCTTCGCATGTCCTCGATGATCTTGGCGTAGGTCTCCCCCACCTTATTGCAGGCCGCTTCCAGGGTCTGTAGATCGTCCCCCGGACGGAACTTCAGGCGATATCCCAAATCCCCGCTGCTCACGACTTCGGCCCATTTGCTGATGCGATAGATAGGCACCGAAATCTTCCGCGAGAAATACAGGCTCAAGGCCAGCCCGACCGCCAAGGACACCACATCGGCGATGACGAAGGCCGGCACGATCACGTCCATCAGGTTTTCTTCCAGCAGGGATTCCATGGTATTGAGGCTTCCCGCGTCGCCCGGCATAAGCGCGCCGGCGTCCTGGGCATGGTAGTGCAAATAGAACAAGGTGCAAATGGCCATTGCCATCACCACCCCGGCCAGGTTCACCACCGCCAGCAGACGGATGATGTAAGGCCATTGGAATTCCGGTAGGATGATGAAGTTGCGGACCGGGTGCCGGGGATTACGGGCCGGAGTCTTTTCGGGCATGCCCCATTATAGGGACCCGGCGCCCGGATCCGGCAAGCGCGGCCGGCCGGGCATTCGGTCCGGGGACCACAAGAATCACAAATCGGGACTCGTCGGGCCGGGAAACCCGGATCGGGCGCCCTTAGGGCAGCACCGCTCCCAGGAACCTCTTCTGCAGGGTAACCAACTCGTTACAGCCCTTCTCGGCGAGGTCCAGCATGGCGTTCAGTTGCTCCCGCGAGTAGGTCGACTCCTCCCCGGTGCCCTGCACTTCCACGAAGTGGCCCTTGTCCGTGCGCACCACGTTCATGTCCACCTCGGCCTCCGAGTCCTCCACGTAGCAGAGATCCAGCATGGGCTCGCCGCCCACGATGCCGACCGAAACGGCCGAGACGAAATGCCTAAGGATGGGCCCGGCGGGCGGCAGGGCCGTCGCGGAAGGAGGTTGGGCCGCCTTGATCCTTTGCAAGGCCTTGGCCAAAGCCATGAAGCCGCCGACGATGGAGGCCGTGCGCGTGCCCCCGTCGGCCTCGATCACGTCGCAGTCGACCACGAAGCTCCGCTCGCCCAGGGCTTCCAGGTCCACCACGCCGCGCAAGGCCCGGCCGATCAGGCGCTGGATCTCCTGGGTGCGTCCGGAGGCGCCGGCCCGCTCGCGCTTCACGCGCGTGGTCGTACTGCGCGGCAAGAGGCTGTATTCGGCGGTGACCCAACCCTTGTTCTTGCCCTTCAGCCAACGCGGCAATTCCTCTTCCAGGCTGGCGCAGCATAGGATGCGGGTCTTGCCCACCTCGATGAGATAAGATGCCTCGGCGGAGGAAACGAAATCCTCGGTGATCTTGATGGGGCGCAGTTCGTCGCGCTTGCGGCCGTCGATTCTAGGCATGCTTGCTCCGGTTGGCGGGTACGGGACGGGATCCGGCGCGCGGCGCGCGCGGATATCCGCCCAGGATCTTGAGACGGGAAACCAGGGGCTCGAGCTCGCGCAGGGCCTGGGCCACGGCCAGGGCGCCGGGGCCGCCGGCCAGATCGGCATAGAACCAATATTCGAAGGGCGAGAGCGGATTAGGGCGGGATTCGATCTTCAGCAAGTCGATGCCGCGCCCGGCGATTACCCCTAAGATGGCATGCAAGCTTCCGACCGCATTGCGCTTGGGCATGAAGGCCAGGCTGGTCTTGAAAGGCAGGCCCGCCGTGGTGGACCGCTTGGCGGGCAAGGGCCGTTTGGCCACGGCCAGGAAGCGGGTGAAGTTATCCGCATGGTTCTGCAAGTTACGCTTCAGCACCTTGAGCCCGTAGAGCTCGGCGGCGTAGGCGCTGGCGATGGCGCCGATATGGATGGGGGCTTCCCGCGCCAGGGATTCGGCCGCGCCGGCGGTATCGAAATAAGGCGCGGGCTTGATGCCTTTATTCTTTGCGAAGAATCCGCTGCATTGGGCCAGGGCCTGGGGATGCGAACGCACCTCGGTGATGGCCCGTAAGGAAGCGGAGGGATGGCAGAGCAGCGCATGCTCCACCTTCAGGTAGGCCTCCCCCACGATATGCAGATCCCGATCCAGAAGCAGATCGTAATTCTGATGGATACTGCCGGCCAGGGAGTTCTCGATGGGCAGGATGCCCCGCTCCGCCGCGCCGCCGGCCACCGCGTCGAACACGTCGGCAAAGGATTCGCAGGGAAGGGTACGTACGCGGGAACCCAACAACTGCTTGCTGGCCAACTCGCTGTAGGCGCCATGTACGCCCTGGAACGCGGCTTTCATGGGCCAAAGATAGGTGCACTCCAGCGGGGATTCAATCGGATGCGGCGTCCAAATGGGATGCGGCATCCAAACGGCGCGCCCCCGCGTAATGATCGCCGAAGTAGGGCGCGTCCAAGGCCGAATACGCCACGCCCACGCTGGTGGCCGAGTGGATGAAGTAGCCCTTGCCCATATAGATGCCCGCATGATCGATAAAGCCCAGGTTCTCGAAGAACACCAGATCGCCCGGCGCCAGGGAGGCCCGCTCCACGGCCGCGCCGCGATGATACAAGGCGGAGGAATTGTGGGGCAGATCCACCCCATAGACCTCGGCGAACACCTGCCGGATGAAACCGGAGCAATCCATACCCGAACGGCTCTGGCCCCCGAAGCTGTAAGGCACCCCGAGATAGGCCTCCGCCGCCTTGCGCAAGGGGTCCTCCCCGGTGGAGACATGCTTCAATGCGGCCGGTACGATGGGCGTGGGGGTCAGGGAGGGATCGGGCATGATGTAGCCGCCCGCATTCCGGTTATAGTAAGGACGGACCAGGGGGCCGCAGGCGGAGAGGAAGAGTAAAGGGCCGACCGCTAGTAGGATCTGGGGGAGCGACCGTGCGGCATGGGTCATTCCTGGAATCTAGCCATTTCGGAAGTCGCGCGCCGCTCCGAATGCGACCGCCAGCGAACCCCTAGGAGAAGGTTTTTTTAAGGGAAACCTTTTGCGATACCGCTAGGCCGCCGCGGATTCAGCGGCGGCGGCCACCTGGAGCAATTCTTCTTCGCCGAACGGCTTGCCGATGAACTGCAGACCCACCGGGAATTTACCGACCTTGGCCACCGGCTGTGAGGACGCGGGCAGGCCCGCCAGGTTCACCGCCACCGTATAGATATCGCCCAGATACTGCGCCATGGGATCGGCGTAGATGGCGCCTACCTTCGGCGGCAAGGTGGGCATGGTGGGCGTTGCCACCACATCGCATGTCGCGAAGGCGCGGTTGAAATCGTCGGTGATGAGGCGGCGGACTTTCTGCGCCTGCATGTAGTAGGCATCGTAGAAGCCCGAACTCAGCACGTAGGTCCCGAGCAGGATCCGCTTCTTCACTTCTTCGCCGAAACCCTGGGAGCGGGTCTTCGCGTAGAGGCTGAACAGATCCGTCACGTCCTTGGCGCGTACGGTATAACGGACACCATCGTAGCGCGACAGGTTGGCCGAGGCTTCGGCGGTGGCGATCACGTAGTAGGCGGCCACGGCGTATTTGAAACTGGGGATGGACACCTCGCGCAGGGTCGCGCCGGCCTTCTGCAAAGCTTCCAGCGCCTTCATCACCGCGTCGCGGACCTCGGGCTGCAGGCCCTCGCCGAAGCATTCCTTGGGGATACCGATGGTTTTCCCCTTCGCGCCTTTACCCAGGGAGGCGGTGAAATCCGGCACGGGCTGTTGGGCCGAGGTGCTATCGCGCTCATCCCGCCCGCAAATGGCGTTGAGGACCAAGGCCGCATCGGCCACGGTGTTCCCGAAGCTGCCGATCTGATCGAGGGACGAGGCGTAGGCCACCAGGCCATAGCGCGACACGCGACCATAGGTGGGCTTCACGCCGACCAGGCCGCAACAAGCCGCCGGCTGGCGGATGGATCCGCCCGTATCCGATCCCAAGGACGCGAGCACCGTACCCGAGGCTACCGCCACGGCCGATCCTCCCGAGGATCCGCCGGCGATCACGCCCTCGTCGAGCGGATTCTTGGGGGCTCCGAAGGCGCTGGTCTCCGAGGTCGCGCCCATGGCGAACTCGTCCATATTGGTCTTGCCCACGATCACGGCTCCAGCCGCCTCCAAGCGCGCCGCCGCGGTGGCATCGTAAGGGGATTCGAATTGGGCGAGGATCTTCGAACCGCAAGTGGTGCGGCCATGAGCGGTAACGATATTGTCCTTCACCGCCATGGGGATGCCCGCCAAGGGGCCCAGCTTTTCCCCGGCCGCGCGCCGCTTGTCCAAGGCCCGCGCCCGTTCCAGGGCGGAATCGGCCAGCACCGAGATGTAGGCGTTCAGGCTTTTCTTAGCCTCGATCCGGGCCAGCGAATCGAGGGCCAGGGATTCGGCGGTGATCTCCCCGGCTTGGACTTTCCGGGCGGTTTCGGCGAGGGTTGCCATAGAAAAAGGGCCTTGAAAGAGGAACCCGGCAATATAGAAAAGGGGCGAACGGATTAGATTTTCCCGTCGCTGTCGGGTTCGTTCTATTCGCGGCCGCCCGCCCAGGTTATCTTCCCAAGCAAGGAGGATTTTACCGATGGGCAGAATCGTGATTTCGGAATGGATGAGCTTGGACGGCGTTTTCGATGCGACCTTGATGGCGGAGTGGTTCAACCCTTTCCATAGCGATCGCCGGGGGGCATGGATCCGCGCGGGCATCGATGCCTGCGAATCCATGCTTTACGGCCGCACGACCTATCAGATGCTCGCGCCTTATTGGTCGGCGTTACAGAACAACGAGATGGGCGTGGCGGCGAAGCTGAACGGCGTGCGGAAGTACGTCGTTTCCGCGACCCTGGAAAAGGCGGATTGGGAAAATTCCATCGTCATCAAAACCGATGCGCTGAGGGAAATCTCCCGGCTCAAGGCGGCGGTGGCGGGGGACATGCTTCTGACCGGAAGCGCGACCCTGGCGAAAGCCTTGCTCGAGGCCGGCCTCGCCGATGAGTTAAGGGTGCTGATCCAGCCGATCGTCATGGGGAAGGGCCGGCGGTTTTTCCTGGAGGGGATGCGGAGCCGGTTGGAACTCATCGGGACGGAAACCCTCGATCTCGGCGTGACGGCCCTGACTTACAAGGCCGCCAAGCCATAGCGGTCCTGGGGGAATCGGACCGCGGCGATGGATGCGGCTGCGTCGGAAGCGGCGTCCCCCGCCATCTTATCGTTAACCGCGGTTGGACCACTTCATGAAATAAAGGGAAAGCGCCACCCCGAGGATGCTGCAAGCGTTGAACTTGAGGCCCAGCCCTAAGCGTAGCTTGACCGTATACAGATCGATGGCCCAGCCGTCGCGGTAGCCCAGATCGAGCTCGAAGGCTTTCACGAAGAAATTGCGGATCGGGTTATTCATATCGCCGCCGGATAGGACGCCGATCTGGCCGAGCACCACGCCCAGCACCTCGCCCAGGATGCCGCCCAGCACCAGGCCCAACAGGATGAAAACAACCAATCGGCCCACGCCGGCATTCCTATTCATGCTCTCCATCTCCTTCCCTCAGAAGATCTTCGTTTTATGCGGCTTTTCCTCGAGCAGGATCGAGGTTTTCCGCTTCTCGTTCCCGCGCTGGAACTGTATCTCCACCGACTCGCCCACTTGGAACAATTTGAACACATCCTGGATATCCTGCAAGGTGGCGATGCGCTTGCCGGCCACCTCGTAAATCAGATCGCCTACCTTCAGCCCCGACTTCTCGCCCGGGGAACCGCGATCGACGCCGGCCACGGTCACGCCCGGGCGGTTCTCGTCGATGTTCGGGTCGGCATAGATGCCGGTGGTGAACTCGCGGATGCGGCCGTACTTGATCAGTTCGTCCATCACCAGCTTGGCCTTCTGGATGGGGATGGCGAAGCCCAGGCCGATGGAGCCCTGCGATTGCCCGCCGCCCGTGAAGATGAAGGTGTTGATGCCGATGACCTTGCCGTCGGCGTTGACCAAGGCGCCTCCCGAGTTGCCGGGATTGATGGACGCATCGGTCTGGATCATGTTGTGGTAATGGATGTCGCTGTTGCTGCTGAAGGAACGGTTCACGGCGCTGATGACCCCGACGGTAACGGTTGGCTTGGTGTCCCCGATCAGATAGCCGTACGGATTGCCGATGGCTACGACCCATTCACCGATCAGATTGTCCGGTTTTTCCTGCAAGGATGCCACCGGAAGATCGTTGGCCTTGATTTTGACCACGGCCAGATCGTTGGCCCCGTCGGCACCGACGAGCTTGGCCTGCAACTGCCGACCGTCGGGCAAGGTTACCGTGATGCCTTCCAGCTGGCCGCCCTCTTCCCCTCCTCCGACCACGTGGCTGTTGGTCAGGATAAACCCCTCTTTGGACACGATGACGCCCGATCCCAGGCTGCTCATCTCCTTGCGGCGGTATTGGGGTCCGAACAGGTCGAAAAAGGGATCCTGGAAGAACGGATTGCCGTAGGCGACGACGGCGGACCGGCGCACGGTGATGGAGACCACCGAAGGCGCCGCCTTCTCGGTGGCCACCACGATGGCTGTGCGGCGCGCGTCGGAAGGGTTGCTGCCCTGGGGATTGATGGGGAGCGCGTTGTCGGCGGCCCAAGCGGACAGGGCCAGCAGGCATGCCAGGGTTAGGGATTTAGACGTAGTCATAGTCGGCGTAGGCGACCCTTTCCAGGCACAGGCCATGGGCCGGGGCCCAAATACGTTCGCCCCGGAAAGCTCCATCAAGGATCAGACGCATGGTTCCTTCGGAAAGGGCGCCGCGTCCTATCTCGAAGGCCGCGCCCACGATGGAGCGTACCATTTTGTGCAGGAACCGGTTCGCTTCCAACGTCACCTCAAGGAAAGCCGCATCGGCCGTGGCTTCGGCCCGGAGGACCTCGCACTCGGTCCCTTTCCCGTCGTCCCGGGGCACGCAGAAGTTAGCAAAATCGTGCTTGCCGACCACTTCGGAAAGCGCGCCCCGGAAGCGATCGAGATCGATAGAAAAGCCGGGATGCCATGCGAGCGCGCCGAACAATGCGGTGGGACGCAAGGCGATGCGGTAGCGGTAGCGTCGCGAGAGCGCCGAATAGCGCGCATGGAAATCCGGCGCGCATATTTCCAAGCCGCGGATATAAACGGCGTCGGCGGTAAGGGCGTTGACCGAGCGCTGCACGCGGCGGCCGTCGAGCTCGACCTCGCTATCGAAGTGGGCTACTTGCCCGGAGGCATGCACGCCGGCATCGGTGCGGCCCGCTCCGGTGACGGCGACGGGCGCACGCAAGCAAACGCCGAAGGCGCGCTCCAACTCCCCCTGAACGGTGGGCTGTCCTGGCTGGACCTGCCACCCGGCGAAAGCGGAGCCGAGATACTCGACGGCGAAGCGATAGCGCGGCATGGGCGGGAAAATAGGAAAAGCGGTGAGCCGCTGCCCCGAGGTGGGTCTGGGGCGGGGGTGCGGGGGGCGCGGCTCAGACAGGGCCTTGCGATGGGTTGGATCTTTTCGCAGCGCGCGAGGCTGGTGCGTCCGCGTATAGATGGGCTGGGTCGCGCATCGTTAACGCGGACTGTCGATGGGCGGGATCGGTCACGCCTCGCGCGCTACGACGGCCCTGATTCGCCGCTCCCCCCGCACCCCCGCCCCCGCTCCGCTGGGCGCGGATCCCCGCTTTCCTTTTGCGCGATGGACCTATGGGGCCGGTCTGGCGTAGGCCTTGTGCCATTGTCGCCCGCGGGTCGATTGCCTTCGCCGGGTTTTAGCCGCCGAGGCTGGATCGAAGGGGTGGGTCGCGGTGCGGAGGACGGGCCGTGCCGGTGCGGGGGGCGGCGAATCGAGGCGGAGCGAGGAGCGGGAATGGGGATCGATACCAGGGAGTCGAAAGCCCGCGCTCTTCAAATGCGCGGGCGCCCCCATTCCCGCTCCTCGCAACGACCCACTGCGGTAATTAGCCTCGTCTGCGCCGCACCCCGCACCGGCACGGACCGGGACCCACAAAGCAGACTCACCCCTTCAGATCAAGCAATCCCGAAGGCCGCACGCTTCCAGGCGAAGACAAAGCCGGCGCGTCTGCGGGAAGCATTTCGTAGCTCCACGAGGAGACCTTGAAGTCGAGCAGGGCCAGGGATTTCTCGAGCTCGGGCAGGGAGCGCGTGAGGAGGTCGCGGACGTCGGTGAATTGATTCTTGAAATCCAGGCGCGCGCCTTGGGGTTCCCAGGAAACCCCCACGTTCACGCGGCCCATATGCTTGGCCTGGGTCTCCACCTTCACTTGCAACGGCCCTTTGGGGCCCTTGCGGCCTCGCCCGTCCTTGCCGCCGTCATCGCGGCGCCAGGTCACTTGCAAGTTACGCCATTCCTGGCCCTGGTAATAGAAGAACTGCGTAGGCTGGCCTTCCGGGATGGGAGCCTCTTGCGGCAGCGACGAGGCGACCGCTTGGA
Organism: Fibrobacterota bacterium; assembly: GCA_019509785.1. Taxonomy (NCBI): domain Bacteria; kingdom Pseudomonadati; phylum Fibrobacterota; species Fibrobacterota bacterium. Next base: position 11,691 of record JAEKLQ010000056.1, read on the forward strand.
GCAGGAATTTGGCGACCTCGTGTTCCTTGCCGGTCGTCGTCGCGGGGTCCTTGGCCAGGGACAGCAAATCCGCGGACCGGAAGGCTTCGGGCAAAAGCTTGCGAAGCCAAGCGACGGAGGCTTCCGGGCTTTCGCCCGCTTCCTTGGCCGCGGCCAGGAGAGTGCCGACGGTCTCCGAGGCGGCGGCAGGATCCGTCCCCGCGCGGAGTCGCAGGAGGGTTTCGGGACGAAGCAACGCGCTTTCTTCGTTCGGCTTCACGTCCTTCATCAGCTTAAGGAAGGCGCGGGGATCCCTCACGGCATCGCCCCAAGCCTTGGCTTGCCCGACCGGATCTTGCTTATCGCGGGGAAAGGAAACGAAAAGCTTGAGGAGATCATCCATCTGTTCTTGCTTGGGAATGGCGGCCGGTTGCCCGGGCGCGGGGGAAGCCAGCAACCCGCTCTGCGACAATACCGCGCCGAAATCCTGCACCAGTTTGCCGTAGTAGGGCTCCTGCTTGAATTCCTGCAAGTACCGCGAGGCCAGCAGCATCCCTTGGCGCATCCCGGGATCGGCGGCCTTCAAGGCATCGCGCAAACCGGCAGGTAAAGTTTGCGCCGGATCCGAAAAGCGCACCTGCAAGCGGCCAGCCTGCCGTTCCAGGGTGAAGTCGGAGAATTCGCCCGGCTCCAGCGCTTGCGGCGAGAATGCCTCCAAGGTATTCCCGCCCATGTCCAGGGCGTAACGGAACATCGGTTGACGAACGCCCGGAGCTCCGGTCGGGGCGGCTGTTCCGGCTGCGGGCAGGCCGGATGCTGCGGTTCCGGGCGTTCCGGCCGCACGCGGCGATCCAGACGATCCAGGGGAAGCGTAACTTCCGCGATCCGCGGCGAGGAGGATGCCATCGGCGGGCCGGCGCTCGGCGATGCGTCCGAACCAAGGCGCATGGCCCTCCCCGGCTTCGGCGGGCAAGAACGCGTCGGTCTTCCGGGCCGCAGGCGCTTGGGCCGGGGCCGACTCGTCTCCGGCAGGTCGGGTCAGGGGACGGAGCAATTCGGACATGGCCGTCTTGGAGGCGGGATCTCCCGGCGAAGCCTCGAGGGAGTCGAGCAAGGCCGAGGCCATTTCGGGATCAATCCCCGCCAGCGATTGGGCCAGGAATTCCTTGCCGCCTTCCTGGTCCATGGCTTGCAGCATCAGTTGGGGGAGGGTGAGGCCGGCAAATGCGCTGGGGGCGGGCGCCGCAGGGGTTCCGCCCGGAGCCGTGGGCCGGTTCCTGCCGCCCATCCAATTCACCAACTGCGCTTCGAAGGCCCGCAGATCCTTCAGGGCATCCAGGTTGCGGGGTAACGTGTAGCTTACCCCCTCCAAATCCCCCTGCCCTGCGGCCGCCGCTTGGCCCTTCGCGATCACCACCTCGCCGTTGCCGGGAAAGGACAGACGGACCTTGTCCCCCACCTGGAAATCCCCATCGGCCTTCAAACGCATGCGGCCCTGGGGGTATTGGATCTCGACGGTCTGGGCGCCCTCCTCACGCTTAACCCCCACCACGGTTCCCGCGAAAACCGGAGTTCCACCGGATCCACGATCCGAACCGGAAGGGCCTTTGAGCGGGGATGATAAGGATGCGCCGGAAGTATCCATAAGGGGGCATTGTATTATACGGTTGCGTGAGGGCAAACCTTGAACGCGCGACGAAGCCGTTACGGGGAGGGTTTGGGTTCTTTGGGGCGATGCGAAGATTGGGGTCGGTGCGTCGGGGTGGGCGGGCGCCTGGCTCAGACGAGGCCTGGTGTTGCGTTGGGTCGCCCGGCACCCCGTGCCGCGCAACGGTCGCGAATCCAGGGACTGGTCTTAAAGCGGAATCGCGACCTATCGATGGTGGGATCCGAATGCGCGGCACGGGATGCCGACGGCCTCGATTCGCCAGTCGCCCGCCCACCCCACCGCCCCGTCGCCACCCTCGGATTCGCCGCCCACGACCTCCCCCCTCGCGCCCTCTTGATCGCGGCGGGTGCGGAATGAGCGGCGTCGGAAAACGCGGCCCTCACCCAACGATTGACCTTTTTTCCAAGATCCGCGACCGAACATTGTTCCAAAGGCGAACCTTGCCGGGGGTAAGCTTTCCCGATTTAGCCGAGCCTCGCCTCGACAGCCAAGCGTTACCGCATGCGCCAAACCCCGTCGCAGAAACCCTTCTCACCCCCCCGGTTCGCAAGAGCAGCGTGGATCCCGCGCCGGGCGGGTGTGCGCGGGGCGGCCAGTCAACGCGGGCAGCCGGGCTTCCCGGCGCATCGCAACCTTAAGCAGACTGCCTGCGACGATAGCGTATTTGAAGCGGAGTTTTCGCGGGCGCGCGCCAGGAAGCCCGGCTGATCGACCCATCCCGTCCACTAGCGTTGTCCGCCGCCGCACCGCGCACACCTGCCCGGAGCGGGACCCCTGCTGATCAGCCCTTCTCGCGCCGCATCCGGATAATCACTTCCACCTGATCCTGCGAAATCCGCAGGCGGCGGGATATTTCCGAGGAGGTCATCCCCTTGCGCGCCAGCTTCAGCACTTCGTCCTTGCGCCGCTCCACCCGTTCCACCTCGGTGGTGGGCGGCATCACGCCCAGGGTAGCGTCCGTGTTACCTGAGGCGTCCTCGTCTTCCATGGACAATCCGCCCGGCGGAGGCGTATCGGGAGATTCTCCCCAGCCCGGCCCTACTTGGAACAAGTGGGTCTCGCGTCCGTCGCCTTGGGCGGGCGGATGCTCCTTGGGGATCAAAGGCAGGGCCTGGGTTTCCGGTTCCTTCGAGCGAAAGCCGGCGCCCTTGCTGGGCGTTCCGGGGAGCGGGAGCAGATCGGTCGGGGGCGGCTCGGCCATCGGTCCCGGATCCGGTCGGGATATCCGCGCCACCTTTTTCACGGCGTCCTGGAATTCGGAAAGAGCGCGCGCATGGGCTTCGGAGGGGGCCGGCGCCGGGCGAGGGGATTTACCGGCCCGTGCGCGGGGCGCTCGACAACGGTTGCGCCCGCTCAGGAAACCAGCCAAGCCGCAAAGGAGGATCGCCGCCGCCGCCCCGGGCCCGTCCCAGTAACGCAGGGAATACGTCCAACTCAGGAACCCGGGTCCGCTGGGCTGCGCGTGGATGCGGGCCATCTCGCCGACGCGCGTGCGCCAGGCTTTATAGTCCCGCCAGACGCGCGCCTGCTCGGCGCGCAAGGAATCGGCTTCGGGTCCCTGGAGCGCGATGCGGGCGTCCGCCTGATTCAGCCATTCCTGGTAGGTATCCAGGCGGGAGCGGGCCTCGGCCAGGGCGGGGTCGGCGGAGAAATAAAGCACCTGCCGCAGCGGCGATGCATACAATCCCGCCAAGACGGCCAGACCTAAGCCTAAGCCGGCCAGCGCACCTAGGAAGATGGGCTTGACGCTCTGCATACGGGATCGGGCTAATACTAACAATAATCCCCTCCCCGGCTCCAGCTTGCACATTCCCCCGGCCAGGGCTATCTTCAGGGCCATCCATGGCCAAAATCGTCATCCGCTTCCAGAATCAGATCCTGGGCGAGACCCATTTGCGGCCGGGATTCAACACCATCGGCCGCCTGCCCGCCCACCCCATCTGCATCGAGAACCTGGGCATTTCCCGCAACCATGCCTTCATCCTGGGCGACATCGACGGGAAAATCTTCATCCTTGAGGATCTGCGCAGCCTCAACGGCACCTATCTCAACAAGAAGCGCGTCCACAAATGCATGCTGAAAGCCAACGACGTCATAACCATCGGTCAGCACGCGCTGGAATTCGTCGTCGAGGCGCAAAAGACGCAAGAACCGCCCATGGCCTATGCCGAATCCAAGTCGCCGGAACCCTGGCTCGAAGCCGCAGGGACGGAGGATGCCATCCCCTTGGTCAAGGAGACCACCTACTTCGGCAACAGCAGCAGCGATGACATCCATATCCCCGGCCTGATGATCGGAAAGCAATTCGCGAGCATCGATCGCAAGGGTACGGTCTGGGTCATCAACCTTTTGGTGAAACGCTTTTCCCACATCAAGGTGAACGGCGAAGAGGTGACCTCGGCGCGCCTCAAGGACGGGGACGCCATCGAGGTGGGTGGCGTCACCTTCACTTTCCGCCTGCCAGCTTAGCTGGCCGCCGGCATAGCCGGCCGCACGCCTAAGCCTCCGCGCGCATCGCGGTCGCGCAGGCGAAAGCCTGGATCCCCAAGCCCTTCCCGAAATCGGTAAGCCCTTCCCCGGAAGTCGCCGTGATCCCCACGTCCTCCGCGGCCAGCCCCAGCAAATCGGCCACCTTGGCCGTCATGGACGCCAGCACGGGCAGGATCTTGGGCCTACGACACTCCAAGGTTACGGAAACATGCGTGAGACGGTAGGCGATGCTCGCGAGATCCTCCAGGGCGCGCTCCAGGTAAACGGCGCTATCGGTAATCCCCGCCCGGCACAGCTTGTCCGCCACCGGTCCCAGAATGGGCTTTCCGGTGATCCCCGAGATGGCGTTGGTGATCGCGTGCAGCACCACGTCCGAATCGCTATTGCCTTCCAGCGCGAAATCCTCGCTGAGGATCACGCCGCCCAACACCAGGGCCTTGCCCGCGGCGGGTTCTTGGATGCGATGGCTGTCCTGCCCGATGCCGACCTTGAACATGCGTTTCCCCGATCTCCCCGGCTATCCCTGCCCGCTCAGCCGCCGCATCAGTCCGGCAAGGCTTCCCCGGATCCCAAGCGGGACGCCATCCAGCGGGCCCACTCCAGGTCGGCGGCTCCCGTAATCTTGCGATTGACGTCCGACCCGGCCACCCAGCGCACCGGGTAACCCGCCTGTTCCGCCATCATGGCTTCGTCGGTCGGGATGTCGCCCGACCAGATACGCCCATAAACCATCTCCAGCACCTGGCGCGGGAACACCTGCGGAGTCTGCACCAGAACGAGGCCGCGCCGATCCAGGGTACGCGTCACCCGATCCTCGTCCACCTGCTTCACGGTATCCGGCGAGTGTACGGCGGCGATGGCGCATGTGCCCGGACCCACCCCCTCCAGGCAGCGGCGGATGACCGCCGCCGAAACGAAAGGCCGCGCCACATCGTGGATCAAGGCATAGGGCAGTTTGGGATCGAGGAACTGGAATGCGTTGCGCACCGAGACCCAACGCTCCGGGCCGCCCTCCACCAGGCGCAGCTTGGGATGGGAAGCCGCCAAGGCCGCGAAGTCGGCCAGCTTTTCCTTCGGAAGCGCCAGCACGATGGACTTCACGCAGACCAGCGCGTGGAAGGCCTCCAGGGCATAGACCAACATGGGCTTGCCCGCCGCCAAGGGCAGGAACTGCTTGGGCTCGGAGGCGCCGGCCCGCAAGCCTTTGCCTCCCGCCGGCAGTATCACGCCGACCGGCGGCAAATCGATGCCCAGATCGGCGTCCGCGCTTCCTACCAAGTCCGGCCTTCCCTTAAATCTTCACCGGGCTCTTTTTGCCCAGCAGCAAGGCGCGCATCTTCATCGGCAGCCCCAAGCATTTGATGAAGCCGGTCGCGTCCTGCTGGTTATAAGTGTCTACGTCCGAGAAGCCGCCCAATCCCGGATCGTACAGGGAGAAGGGGCTATCCATCTTGGCCAACATGGCATTGCCCTTGTATAGCTTCAGGGTCACCTTGCCCGTCACCACTTCCTGCGTCTTATCGATGAAGGCGTCCAGCGATTGGCGCAAGGGCGTGAACCAGAAGCCGTCATATACCAGCTGGGCGTACTTCTGCCCGATGGACTGCTTGTAAAGCAAGGTATCGCGATCGAGGGTCAGCTGCTCCAGGAACTCGTGGGCGCGATACAGCAGCGCTCCGCCGGGAGTTTCGTACACGCCGCGGGACTTCATGCCCACCAAGCGGTTCTCCACCATGTCCACCAGGCCGCAGCCATGTTCGGCTCCCAAGGCGTTCAGCTTCTCCAGCAATTCCACCGCGCCCAGCCGCTTGCCGTCCAGGCCCACCGGGATGCCCTTGTTGAATTCGATCTCGACGTAGCCCGGCTTGTTGGGCGCCTTCTCCGGCGTCTTGGTCCAGCGCAGCATGTCCCAGCCATGCTCTTGATCCGGATGCTCGAGCAAGCCGCCTTCATGCGACAGATGCCAAAGGTTGCCGTCCTCGGAGTAGATCTTCTTCTTCGAGACGGTGAGCGGGATGTTGCGCGCTTCGGCGTATTCGATGGCATCCTCGCGCGAGCGGATCTTCCACTTGGGATCCTTCCAAGGCGCGATGATCTTGAGGCGCGGATTCATGGCCATGTAGGTCAGCTCGAAGCGCACCTGATCATTGCCTTTGCCGGTGGCCCCATGCGAAACCGCGTAGGCGCCTTCCTTCTCGGCGATAAGAACCTGATGCTTGGCGATGAGCGGCCGGGCCATGGAGGTCCCGAGCAGGTACTGGCCCTCGTAGCGCGCCCCCGCCTTCAGCACCGGCCACGCGTATTCTTCCAGGAATTCCTTCTTGAGATCGAGCACGTAACACTTGGACGCGCCGGTGGCGAGCGCCTTCTTCTTGAGCGGATCGGTTTCGATCTTCCCCTGCCCGATGTCCGCCGCGTAAGCGATGACTTCGACATCGTAATTCTCGATCAACCAGGGGATGATCACCGACGTGTCGAGGCCGCCGGAATACGCCAATACAACCTTCTGTTTGCCGCCGCTCTTGGCGGAACCCTTCTTCGCCATGGTCCCTTTCGCGCGGCGCTCGGCCGCTGAATTTCAGGGGTCCTAATGTAGTAATGGGCGCGTTGGGCCGGGGGCGGGGCGTTCTTCCCGCGCTTCGGTTTGGGTCGCCGCTCGTTCGCATGGCGCGGGGCCGGGGCGCGAGCGCGGCTCGATGTGGGTCTCGGTCGGTGCGGGTGTCTCGGTCGGCTCAGGCGAGGCTCGCCGTTTGTTTCGGTCGATGCGCATTCGCGGAATCGGGGGCGCCCGCGCATTTGAAGAGCGCGGGCTTTCGATCTCATCCAGTCTATTCCGATTCCGCGAATGCGCTTCGCCTCGATTCGCCGCCCGAGACACCCGCCCCGCCCGGCCCCTGGATCGGCCGCGATCGCGCCCCGGTCCCGCGCCTGCGGTCTTGCGGGGTCCAAGCTCGCGGTCGGGATTGACGGCGCCGACGGGCCGGCGCGCTTTGGGTTCTCAACCCTCGAGAAGGGCGATCGGAATTCCGAATAGGGTCCCGATCAGCATGCCCAATAGGCCCGAGTCGAGAACTCTGTTTCCTGAGCTGGACCGGCCCAGGCCGCCGATCTGTCGGCTGTAATAGATTCCCATTACGCCTCCCGTCAATGCGGAAGCGAAGAGGGTGAGGCCCCCGCCGCCTCGATCTTTCCGGACCGTTCTATGCGGAATGGGAATGCGTAGAAAGACTTCTTCGATATCCTCGGTCCGGAGGTTTGCCTGTATGGAGTCGGGATTTCCCATTCCATCCCGGAAGGCGAGGGAAACCGTGGCGGTACCGTGCCTCCAGCCATTCCAGGTTTCCCCCGTCACGGGGAGCGCTGCTTGCGCGCGGCGGATGGCCAGCTCGGATATGACCAGGCGATTGCCGTGCGTCAATAGGCGAGCACTATCCTTGCGTTTCGCGAGGAGGACCCGTCCGGAATCCGCGTACCCGATGGGTAAGGTGTCTGGGCCGATCCGCAAATAAACGTGGCTGCCCTCAGGGATGACGGCCACCCCCGCCGGCACCAGTTTTTCGTCTGCCCAAAGCGATCCGATGGTAACGGCAACCAAAAGAATCTTGGTCAACATGGCTTCCGCCCGTCCTCTCCGTAGCCGCTCCAAGGCGCCTGGTCATGGCCGTGGATCGAATGTTTAGCTTTGCGTGGCTGGCCGGAAAAGTATGCGCCGTGGATAGCTTTGTCAATATGGGCCGGGATTGCCCGACCAGTTCAACACGATGTATTGACAATCAATGTCAATACATCGTGTTGATAAGCGCGCCTAAGATATGTCCGGCGTGGGCGGAAGGCTTCATGCTGCGGGAGAGACCGGACCGGGGGGAGCGGGTTTGTCTTCATCAAGCTTCAACCCGTTGGTTTCCAGCACTTGCATGACGGCGGCCAGGCGATCGTTGGTGTTGCGGAGGCGGTTGATCAGGATCTTCACGAAGTTCACCACCCAGGGCGCCAGCGAGGCCATTTGGCTCTCGAACATGTCGTTGGTGATGATGAGGACTTCGGTGAAATCCAGGGCGCGGACGGAGGCGTCGCGCTGGGTCTGGCCCAACATGGCCATCTCGCCGAACATGCTCCCGGGGCCCAAGGTGGCCAGTTCGATTTCCCGCGGGCCATTCGGTCCCGGCATGGTTTTGAAAACCGAGACCCGCCCGCTTTGGACGCTATAGATGCCGTCGGCGTCGGCGCCTTGCGTGAAAATGATCTCGTTGGCCGCGTAGGCGCGCACGACTTTCTTGAAAAGCTTGGCCACGGCGGGGCTCCGGGTGAGGGATGGCCCTATTCTACCATCGCCTTCCCGAGGCGTTCAATCAACTCCCCGATTTCCTCCCGGGCGATGTTCAAGGCCGGCAGCAAACGGATCACGTCCTGCCCCGCGCGGTGGACCAGCAAGCCTTGCTCGCGGCAGGCCCGTTGGAACGCCCCCAAATCCCCGCCATAGCGGAAGCCGATCAAGAAGCCTTTGCCCACCACCGGCCCCCAGGGCCCGCCATTCCCCTGCTTGGCCGCCTTAGCCGCCACCAAGGATTCCAGATCAGTCCGCAATCGCGTCATGCGCGCGCGCGCGTCGGCCATGAATCCTTCCCGGCTTAACTCGGCCAGCACGGCCAGGCCCGCGGCGCAGGCCACCGGATTGCCTCCGAAGGTGGACCCGTGATCGCCGGCATGGATGGAGGCGGCCACCGATTTCTTCAGGAGCACCGCGCCCAGCGGTAAACCCCCGCCCAGCGGCTTGGCCAAGGTGATCAGATCGGGATCCAGCCCCAGCGCGCGCGAGGCCAGGAACTCGCCCGTGCGGCCGCAACCGGTTTGCACTTCATCCGCGATCAGCAGTACGCCGCGCGCTTGGGCCTCCTTCAAGGCTTGTGCCATGGCCGGTTCCATGGGAATGATCCCGCCCTCCGCTTCCACGGGTTCGAAAATGATCGCGGCGGTATCGTCGTTCAAGGCCGTACGCAGGGCCCCGGCATCGTTCACGGGAAGGGCGCGGAAGCCTTCCGGCAAAGGCCCGAAACCCTTGCGGATCTTATCCTGGCCGGTGGCCGCCATGGCGCCGTAGGTCCGGCCGTGGAAGGAATGCGTGAAGGAGAGGATGCCGATCTTGCCGGGCTTGCCTTGTTCCGGCCAATGCCGGCGCGCGAATTTGATCGCGCCTTCGTTGGCCTCGGTCCCGCTGTTGCAGAAGAAGGCGGCATCCATGCCGGCCAGCGCGCAAAGTTCGTCGGCCAGCTTGGCCTGCGGCTCCAACAGGTAAAGGTTGCTGGCATGCATGAGCTTGCCCAACTGCTCCTGGATGGCGGCGACCACGGGCGGATGCAAATGCCCGAAGGCGTTCACGGCCACGCCTTGCACGCAATCGAGATAACGGTTGCCCATGTCGTCCCAAACCCACGATCCGCGTCCGCGTACGATGGCCAGATCCCGAGGGCCGTAATTCTGGAGGAGATGTGTTTGGTCCATAATTGATTGGGGTAAAGGGTTCAGGGTTCAGGGTACAGAAGGATCAACCTCACATGTAGACCCTGTACCCTGAACCCTGTGCCCCTTCCCCGCCTTTCACTTGATTATCGTCCCGCCATTCGCGCGTCCTTCGACCTGCGCGGCGAAAGCGGGTTTGTCGGTCCATTTGCAGATCTCCACTTGCCCGATGCCCTGCCCCAACGCCGCCAGGCATGATCGCAGCTTCGGGATCATCCCGCCGCTGGCCACGCCGTCGCGGATCAGGGCTTCGATGGCCGGGCCGTCCAGGGTCGGCAACCGCGTGCCGTCGGTCCCGCGCACGCCTTCCACGTCGGACACGAAAATCAGCTTGGATGCCTTGAGTGCTGCGGCCAGCGCCGAGGCCGCATCGTCCGCGTTCACGTTGTAATGCGCCTGCGCGCGGTCCACCGAAATCGGCGAGACCACGGGCAGGAAGCCGCCCGCCAAAAGCGTGGTGACCAAGGCGGTATCCACCTGGGCGATGCGCCCGACCTGGCCGAGCTCGGAAGAGATGGGTTCGCAGATGAAAGTGGGGCCGTCCACGCCCGAAAGGCCCGCCGCGGCCGCTCCGCCCGCGTTCAATAAGCCCACCAGCTTTTTGTTCACGTAGCCGCTCAAGGTCATCTCCACCACCTTGAGGGCCGCCGCGCCGGTCACGCGCATGCCATCCTTGAAGACCGGTTCTTCGCCCAACCAAGCCAGATGGCGGTTGATATCCTTGCCCCCTCCATGCACGAGGACCAAAGGTCCCGGAGCCGAACCGGCCGCGCCGCGGTGCAAGCCGGCAAGGGCGGCGCATAACCCGGCGAGGGATCCTTCATCGTCCATCATGGACCCGCCGATCTTGACGACGACGGGACGGGAAAGCGGGGGAGTCACGCGCCGGTTACCTATGTCAGGCGAGGCCGAGGGAAGCCGGCAGCCCTAAGGCCAGGTTCATGTTCTGCAGGGCCTGGCCCGATGCGCCCTTGACCATATTGTCGATCACCGATACGATGATCAGCTTGCCGCCGCCCGCGGGCTGGTAGGCCTTCATGTGGCACAGGTTGGAGTGCTTCACGTCCCCGGTGCGCGGGAAATCCTCCCGCACCCGCACGAAGGCCGCGCCGGCGTAGGCCTCTTTCAGGCAGGCGGTCGCCGCGGCCTCGTCCTTGCCCGGCATCAGATCGCAATAAATGGTGGAAAGGATCCCGCGCTCCATGGGGATCAGATGCGCCGTGAAAAGCAGTTCCACCTTGCGCCCGGCCGCCAGCGACACCTGTTCCATGATCTCCACGCGATGCCGATGCTTATCGCCTACGCCGTAAGCGGCCACGCTTTCGTTGGCGTAGACGTAATGCGTGGTTTCCGTGGCTTTCTTGCCCGCGCCCGACACGCCCGACTTGGCATCGATGATGATGCCGTCCGGCGAGACGATGCCGGCCTTGACCAACGGGAACAAAGGCAAGAGGGCCGAAGTGGGATAGCAGCCCGGGTTCGCGATCAGGCGGGTCCGCTTGATCTCCTCCGCATGCACCTCGGAGAGGCCGTAACACGCGCGTTTCAGGACCTCCGGCATGGGATGCGCGTGGGCGTACGCCTTCTGGTAGGCGTCCAGGTCCTGCAGGCGGAAGTCCGCGGAAAGATCGATGACCAGGGTCTTCCCGTTCGCGATGAAGGGGGCGGCGCAAGCCGCCGAGGCGCCGTGGGGCAGGCAGGAAAACACCACGTCGGGCCGCGAGTCCTTGATCTCCTCGAAAGCGCGCAGGATATCCGCCGAGGCGGGCAAACGTCCCTGGAATTGGGGGTACACCTTCCCATATGGGGTCCCGGGCTGGGATTCCGAGCTGAGCCAGGCCAATTCCAATTGCGGATGCCGTAGGGCCAGCACCATCAATTCCTGCCCCGTGAAGCCCGTGGCCCCCAGGATTCCGACCGTATACGCCATTGCTGTGCCCGCCATGCCTTGAAAGGTCCCCGCAAAGTTAGCAAGGGCAGGGGGGGCTGTGTAGCGGCGGTCCTATTCAAGATAGGTCGCAAACGCAATAAGTCCCGGCGTGGGGGCGACTTAAGCCGAGACCGGGATCGCGTGCCATTCTTGCCAAAGGGGTTCGCGCCAAGTATCTTCTCTGCTCCCGAAGGCAGTAAAAGCACGGTGCGGAAAAGCCTGCCGAAATGACAGGCATGATGCCGGGACGGCAAGCCGGGTAGTAGATTTATTCCGGATTAACAGGAGTTCGAGGCAATGGCCATCACGAAGGTTTGGTTGGACGAAAGCGAAAACGAATGCACCATGTGCGGGGCGTGCGAAGCCACTTGTCCCGAGGTGTTCGAAGTTCCGGAAAAAATGGTGATCAAGGCCGGCGCCAAGCTGGAATTGACCGATGAGATCGTGGAAGCCGCCGAAGGCTGCCCGGTCGGCACCATCGGGATCGAATACGACGGCAGCGGCAAACGCGACAATCCCATGTGAAAGCAGGTCTCCGCCCCGGCGGATCCTGATTCGACGCGAAGCGAAGGCCGGCCGCAAGGACCGGCCTTTTCTATTGCCCGACGTTAACGTCGCGGACTCAGTGGGGGCGAGGGAAAGCGAGCCAGGGAGCGCGTCCGACCCGTCCCAGCGCATCGCGGACGGGAAGGCGGAACGGCATGGGCATACCGGCCGCATCCAGGCGGACGGATCCACGGTTCATCGTGGTTGCCCCCCCTTGGCAGTTTTTCTTCCAATAGGCCGGCGTCCAATTGGCGTCGAATACGGCCTTGGAGTCCGAAGACGTGCATTGGTTGTCGGTCCTTCCGGCCCGCAAGTACATCTCACCCCACCCGTCCCACGAGCGCAGCGGATCATAATGGGTAGAATCGCCCAGGTGCCATCCCGGCGGCTTTTCCGATAGGCTATCGTAACTGAGGAAGTTCTTCGCCCAACGGTAAGCCAGGGGATTTCCCGCGCAGCCCGCCTTGGCCGAATCGACGAACTGGTTATAACCCCAGGAAACGAACATGCTCTTGCCCGCGCCGAAATCCGAAGCGGTGGTCCAGAACGGGATCTTCATTTCCACGCCCACCCAGGTGGTATCCGACGACGAATGCGGGGATACCGCCACGGTAATGCCGCTGGGGATGGTCGCGGGAGTCTGGAAACGGTCCGCGGAAGTGCGGTCGCGGTAAAACCACCTGCTTTCATGGTAAGAGATGGGCTTGCTTACCTGGATGGTATGCGGCGAGGTTCCGTAGATGAGGCCGCTGGCATCGGCGGTGAAATAGGATTGGTAGATGGCGGCGTCGGTGCTCCAGGGCGATGGATCCACGTAGACCTCGGCGGCGTCGGTCTTCCACAAATCCGAGGCCGCGCAACCGAAGGCCTTGGGATCGGCGAAGGAGCGCGCCCTGACGAGGAAGAAAAAGTACAGCGCCTTCGAATCGAAGGCCGCCATGAAGGTGACGCTTCCCGTGTCCGGATTCTTCACGTACTTGGCGGGATCATCGTTGCGCGGGCCTACGGGCTGCAAGATGACCATCTTGGAAAAATCCTCGAGGTTGATGAGGGAATAGGCGTCCTTGGCGTACAAGGTGCGCCAGAGGGAATCGGGTTTGCCGTCGATGGCAAAGGCGTTGTCGGCCACCTGGTAGGCGAATATGGGTCCGCCGCTATACAAGGCGCGGGCGGGTTGCGCGCAAAGGAGGGCGATGAGCGCGGGCAATACGCGGGCAGCGGAATGGATGGCGAACGGTCTCATGGCTGAACCGGAATTCTTTCCCAGGCGTTAAACCGATCCAGGGAAGCAATTCCAGGGCCAATGGGCCGGGCCGGGAGGCGACCGGGAATCCGAGGCATTTCCCAAGAAATATAATGGGTTTTATGGATCGAAAGCATGGGGGGAAACCGGAACCAGCAAAATTTGACCGGAACATTGAAGCTATATTTACCCACTTCCACTTTACGCGAGCGGGTGATTCGGATTGCTTTCCCTTTTTGAATTCCTGACGGCGGCCCCAAAATCCTTTGTTATCAAGCTCCATCGCCGAGATCAGCCGGGCGAAGGCTTGATGCAGGCGGGCAAGGTTATCGAGCTCGTTCACGAATGGGCGCTCCGCCCGGAACGCGTTGCCGCCGTTCTGGCCGGCGCCGATGCGTCGGGGCGGCATCTGCTGGCCCTGGTCTATGCCGCCGAAGAACGGGGCGCGACGGAAGCCGAACTGCTGGGTTGCCTCGACGGGTTCCCCCCTTCCCAGGCATTGATGCTTTTGGGCAAGTTGGAGCAGGACCTGCTCTTGTACTCCCGTGAAGGCGAGAAAACCCCCAGCTATCATGGCTTCCAGGATCTGGCCGGAATGGTATTGCCCACCGCCTTGGCCGAACTCGCCGCCGCGGGACAGGGCATAGAATCGGCGGCCTGGATCGCCTACCGCCACTTCCTGCTTTCGCACTTGTGCCATTTCCTGGCGCAAGTCGCCTTAGGAAGCGCCAAAATCACCCAAAGCGGTGAATTGCATCGCAAGGATGCGCAGGAACTGGCCAATCGCTTCGCCTTCGGAGAGCGCCTTTCCGGCGCCTTGGCCGACGAAGAGGTGCAATTCCTCCTTCATTTCGCCGTCACGGCCGGCCTCGTGCTTCAGGAAGACGGAACCCTGCGCCTTTCCTCCGAGGGCAAAGCCTTCCCGGGCCTGGAACGGGAAGAAGCCTGGCGCCGCTTCGCGGCTTGGTGGCTGCGCTCGCGGGTGCGCGGGTTGTCCGCGGCCTTGGAGGCCTTCGCGGGCTTTCCGGCGGAACCGATCGCGTACAAGGCTTCGGCCTGGGCCAACCTGCTGTGGATCCATTCCGGCGCGTATCGCAAAACCTATGGGGATCCAAAGACATCTTATACCTGGGAGAACCTGCCGCGGGCCTTGCAAGAAATGTGGTTATTGGGCTTGGTCGATTTCGGTTTGGCCAAGGGACGCATCGCCTGGGTCCGCCCGGACCGCGAGGCCATGGCGCGGGCGGTCTCCCAAGTCCCCGCGGTTCCCGTGCCGTCTCCCGCGCGTCCCATCAGCCTGCCCAATCTGGAGACCTTGGTCCCCTTGGACGCGCCCCTCGAGCGCCTCGCGCAACTCGAACTGGTCGCGCTCAAAAGCAATGATGAATTCATGGGGCGTTGGCGTTTCACCAAGGAGTCGGTGATCAAAGGCTTGCAGGCGGGGCTTACCCCGGAGAAGTTCGCCGGCCTTTTGACCTGGCTCGGCTTCGAAGCGCATGCCCGCCAGACCCTGCTCGAATGGGCCGCCACCTACTCTTCCACCATGTTCCTGGACACCTTGGTACTGAAGGTGTCCGATCCGGTACGCTTCCGGGAACTGCAAGAGATCCCCCAATTCCTCGAGCTCATAACGGAAGTCATTCCCGGTTATGGCTTCTCCTTAAGCCGGCAGAACAAGCCGCGCGTGCGGGAATTGCTCCACCATTTCGGATTGGTGCCGGGCGAAGACGCCCGCCGCATCGTCGAGCTCGCGCCCGTGGCCTTGGCCGGCGCCGCGCAGGCCTGGGAGTTTTCCAAACCCGATGCGGGACCTCCCGCCTATCGTGAGACCCCCGGCAACCTCAAGGTCGCGCCTCCCCAACCCCAGGATCCGGCCTCGCAAGCTTCCCGCGAGCAGGAACTGGCCGTCAAGATGGAAACCCTGGAGGGGGCCATCGCGGCAGGGAAGAAGGTGGAGTTCAGCTATGCGGCGCCTACCCTCAAGCGGCTCTCCTTCAAGCCGCTGCTGATCCTCAAGCATAAGGATCCGCCCAAGGTGATCGGCATCGAAGCCGATTCCGGCCATCGCAACGAATACGTGCTGGAGCAGATGAAGGCCCTCAGGGTACTGGAGTAGGATCGGGCCATGGAAGTCCCCTTCGCGCCTTCGGTGCCTTTCGTGCATCTCCACACCCACTCCGAGTACTCCATGCTCCAATCCTCGGCGCGCATCGGCGCCTTGGTCAAGAAAGCGCTGGAGCTGAAGCAGCCCGCCTTGGCCCTCACCGATCATGGCAACATGTTCGGGATGCTGGAATTCCACACCTACGCCAAGAAGAACGGCATCAAGGCCCTGCTCGGCTGCGATTTCTACGTGGCCCCGGACAGCCGCAAGAATACGGTTTACTCCGCCAACCAGCCGGCCTGGCATAAGCTGATCCTCATCGCGTATACCGATCAGGGTTACAAGAACCTGATGAAAATCTGTTCGGACGGGTACCTGGACGGCTACCACCAGAAGCCGCGCATCGATCATGAATCCCTGCAAGGCCGCAGCGAAGGCCTTATCTGCCTGACCTCCAATTACCAGGGCGAAGTGGGATACGCCTTGGGGAAAGGCAACGAGAAGAAGGCGAAGGAGCTGCTGGAAGCCTACGCGGGCCTTTTCGGCAAGGAGAACGTCTATCTCTGCCTGCAATCCCACGGCATGCCGGATGAGGAAGCCACCAACCGGCGTTTCCTGGAACTGCACAAATCCGAAGGCTGGCAGCTGGTGGCGGTGAACGACGTGCATTACCTGGATCGGCAGGACGCCGACGCCCATGAGGTGATGCTGTGCATCGAGAGCGGCTACAAGATGAAGGATCCCGCGCGGCCGCGCTTTCCTTCCGACCAATTCCATATGCGCACAGGCGCGGAAATGCACGCCCTCTTCAAGGATTATCCCGGCGCCATCGAGAATACCGTCCTTATCGCCGAACGTTGCAACGTGACCATCGAGTTCGGCAAGTTGCATCATCCCCAGTTCCCCATCCCGCCGGAGTTCACGGACTCCGACGCTTACCTGGCGCATCTCTCCCGGGAAGGCCTCGCCCGGCGTTACCCCGAAGTCATCCCCGCCCTCGAAGCACGGTCCCGCGATCCCGAAGGCCCCGCCAACCATCCCCTCATCGAACGCATGGAGTTCGAGCTGCAGGTGATGGCGCGCATGAAGGTCGCCGGCTACATGCTCATCGTGCAGGATTTCATCAACGCCGCGCGCCATAAAGGCATCCCCGTGGGCCCGGGCCGCGGTTCGGCCGTAGGCTCCCTGGTCTCGTACGCGGTGGGCATCACCGACGTCGATCCCATCCGCTTCAATCTCCTGTTCGAGCGCTTCCTCAATCCCGAGCGCGTGTCCATGCCCGATATCGACACCGATTTTTCCGACAACGATCGGCAAGAGGTGATCCAATACGTGGTGGACAAGTACGGTAAGGATTCCGTATCGCAGATCGTCACCTACGGCCGCATGAAGGCCAAGATGGTATTGCGCGACGTGGGCCGCGTGATGGGCTTCGAGCCGCAGCGCCTGAACCAGCTCTGCAAGCTGTTCCCGGCCAATAATCCTTTCGCCGATTTGCTTACCGCCTTCGAGGAATCGCCCGATCTCAAGAAGGAATTCGAAGCCGAACCCGGCCTGGAAAACCTCAAGGCCATCGCGCTCAAGCTGGAAGGGCTGGTGCGCCAGGCGGGGATGCACGCCGCCGCCGTCATCATCGCGCCCAAGGCCATCGTCAATTTCGCGCCCCTGTTCAAGCAGCCGGGATCCGATCAGGTGATGATCCAGTACGACAAGACGTACTCCGAGGATATCGGCCTGCTGAAGATGGACTTCCTGGGCCTGCGCAACCTGTCCGTGATCCAGGATTGCCTCCAGCAGGTGAAGGCCTCCGTGGGGCTCGACATCGATCCGCTCAAGCTTCCCGAAGACGACGGGCCCACCTTCCGCTTATTGGGCAAGGGCCTCACGGTGGGCGTGTTCCAGTTCGAATCCGGAGGCATGCAGGATTACCTGCGCAAGCTGAAGCCGACGGTGATCGAGGATCTGATCGCCATGAACGCCTTGTACCGTCCGGGCCCGATGGAATACATCCCCCAATACATCGCGCGCAAGAACGGCCACGAAGCGCCGGATTATTACCATCCCAACCTCGAACCCATCCTCAAGGAGACTTACGGCGTCATCGTGTACCAGGAACAGGTGATGCAATTGGCCCAGGTCCTTTCCGGCTTCTCCCTGGGCAGCGCCGATCTCTTGCGCCGCGCCATGGCCAAGAAGGACCTCAAGAAGATGGACGACATCAAGCCCAAGTTCGTGGGCGGCGCCAAGGATCGCGGCTACGATCCCAAGCTGGCGGAGCGCATCTGGGAAGTGCTGGTGCCTTTCTCCAGCTACGCCTTCAACAAATCGCACTCGGCCGCTTACGCGGCGGTGGCCTACCAGACCGCCTATCTCAAGGCCCATTACCCGGCCCAGTTCATGGCGGCCAACATGAACTCTGAAATGCATGACACCACGCGTCTGGTGATCCTGCTGAACGATTGCCGCTCCTTGGGGCTGGACGTGCTCTTCCCCGCCATCAACACCAGCCAAGCCAAGTTCACCGAAAAGGAAGGCAAGATCGTATACGGCCTGGCCGGCATCAAGAACGTGGGCCTCTCGGCGGTGGAGCAGATCGTCGCCGAGCGCGACAAGCGCGGGCCCTTCGTTTCCATTTTCGACTTGTGCAAACGCGTGGACGGCCAATACCTGAACCGTCGCGCGCTGGAATCCCTCATCCTGGCGGGGGCGCTGGACGAATTCCCGGTCAACCGGGCCCAGCTTTTCGCCGTGGTCGAAACCGCCTTGGCCTATGCCGCTTCCTTCCAGGCCGATCGATCCGTCGGGCAGGTCTCCTTGTTCGGCGACGGCAGCGTTTCGGCCGGCGCCTCCATGGATACCGGCGAGCCGCCCATGCCCGAGGTGGAAGCCTGGCCGTATAACGAAATGCTCGAGAAGGAAAAGGAAGTGCTGGGTCTCTTCCTTTCGGGCCATCCGCTCGAGCCCTTCCGCGCGGAACTGAAGGGCTTCGCCACCTGCCCCCTCGATCCCGATCGGCTGCGGCAAGCCGTGGGGGAAATCAAACCGGAAAAACCCAAGGACGGCGAACGCTTCCGCGGACCGCAAGGCGCGCCCGTGGTCCTCGGCGGGATGATTACCCGGCTCAAGACCAAGCTTTCCCAGAAAGACAACCGCACTTTCGCCTTCGCCGAACTCGAGGACTTCGTCGGCAAGGTCGAGGTCACCCTCTGGTCGGACGTTTTCGAGGAGGTACGCCACCTCGTGGAGATCGACTCCATGGTTTTAATCCGGGGCAACCTCACCTGGAACGAAGAACTGGCCATGTTCAAGCTCAACGCGCAGAAGGTGATCGGCCTGCAAGAGGCGCGGGAACGCCTGACACGCAGCGTGCACGTTCGCCTCCGTACCCTCGGCCTGCAACAGGAAGACGTCTCCCAACTGCATGCGTTGTGCGCGGGCCATGAGGGGAATTGCCATGTAGTGCTCCACCTGGAGCATCAAGGCGGCGAGATGGCTATGGTAAGCGAAAAGCTCAAGATTTCCGCCGAAAAAGCCTGCACCGCATCCCTCGCCGGCCTGGTGGGCGAGGAGAACGTTTGGCTGAGCGCCAAATCCGCCTGAAACACATCCTACTGCCCTGATTTCAGCTTTTATTGCCGGAGAAGGGGCGGATTTCGCCCTGTAGAGGGGGAAAATACGGGCCGCAAAATCAGGGATTTCCGATTACATTAAACGGCTGTTCGGGGGGGGCTCGGACCGAAAATTTTCCTGGAGTGGCGATGAATTGTTTGGCTCGCAACGCACTAATATATTCCATCCTTGCTGCGGGGACGGCGATTGCCGCTCCTGTCGAAAAATCCGGGGATTGCCCTGCACTTGAACGCCAGGCATTTCCCAATGCCAAAGATGATTGGACACAATTCCCGAACCGGCCCACAGATGACATTGATCCGGGTTGCGGCTCTTCCGCGAAGACGGGTTGTAGGATGCAGAAGCCGCTTAAGGCGGCGCAGTCCATCAACTGTATCGTACCCGCGACCGGCTTGAAAATGCAATTGTGGGCCTCCGAAGAGATGGTCGGGAACATGAAGTACATCCAGCACTTCTCCTTCGACGAAAAGGGCCGCCTCTGGGCCGTCGAGCCCAAGAGCTATCCCAACATTATCCGATCCGCGTCCAACAGCCTCACCGATCAGAAGTTCGTGGGCGGCAACGACCGCATCGTTATCCTCGAGGATACCGATGGGGATAAGGTGATGGATAAATTCACCGTTTTCAAGGACGGCCTCAACTTGCCCCAGTCCATTGAATGCGTCAATGGCGGCGTGGTGGTGAGCATGACCCCTTACGTCGTGTTCTTCCCCAACAATAACGACGTGGCCGGAACTCCCGTCATCCTGTTCTCGGGCATGGGATCGAGCGGGACGTCCTGGGATACCCACGGCGGCATCAACCAATTGATGTACGGCCTGGACAACTGGATCTACGGGCAAACCGGCTACAATACCTGCAGCGCCTTGCCCGGCATCACTACTGGTACCGGCACCAATTGCGGCAGCGGCAAGGTCTGGCGCTTCCGCAGCTCGAAGATCCCGGGCATGACCGATGACAAATTCGAAGTTTGGAGCACCGGTCCCGCCAATGCGGACGGCGTGGGGCAGATGGAAGACGGCCAGATCTTCCAGTCCGGCGCCACCGGGACCCCTCACCTGAACCATTCCGCCGTCCAGGGCGCCGCGACCATGGATATCCGTACCACCAATCCCGCCTTCAACTCCGGCTCGAACGGAGTGGACAAGTACTACCCCATTACCGGGGACCGGTACCTTTGGGAAGGATCCACCGCTAAAAACACGGATGGATGGTTCACCTCGAGCAGCACCGCCTCATCAAACGTGCAATTCTATACCGCCCGCCTGCTCCCGAAGAAATACTGGAACCGTTTCGTATTCACTTGCGAAGGCGCCAGCAAGCTTTGCAACCAAGATAGCCTGGTCGAATCCGGCAGCACCTGGAAGGGCTACCGCCTGCCCGGCCCCACCCACGCCAACCTCTTGGCTTCCACCGATGCCTGGGTTGCGCCCCTATTGGCCAAGACCGGCCCGGATGGCGCGGTCTGGGTGCTGGACTGGAACAACTACCTCTTCCTGCATAATCCGGCTGGCCCTTCGGGACCCGGCGGCGCATGGGTCAACGATCTGCGCACCAAGAATTCCAATCGCATTTATCGCATGGTGCCCACCGATGGCTCGCTTGACCCGGTTATGGATCTGAGCGCCGCAACCGAAGACCAGTTGATCGCCGCCTTCGGCAGCACCAACTTCTTCTGGCGCCTCACCGCCCAGCGCCTGCTGATAGGCAAGGGCGTCACCGCCACCCTCGTGGACAAGCTCAAGGCCATCTTGCAAACCGACAAATCGCTGGACGAGGTCGGCAACAGCCCGCGCGTGCAACATGCCTTGTGGACCTTGGACGGCCTTGGCCAGTTCACCAAGGATCCCACGACCTGGGTTCCCATCCTGAAGAGCCTCCTCAAGCATCCGGCCTGGTGCGTCCGCCGCAACGTCCTGCGCGTGATGCCGCGGACCGCGGACGGCGCAGCCGCCATCAACGATGGCTGCTCGGTCAACGACCCCCATGCGCACGTGCGCTTGCAGGCCTTGCTGGCCTTCGGCGCGATGACCTCCAAGCCCGCCACCTTGAATCCCATCCAGTCCTCCTATGCCAGCCTCGACAGAACGGCTACTTCGGCGGCCCAGGCTTCCGGCGTTCCCACCGGCACGCCCTCTTGCTCGGTAACCTTGGATCCCTCGGTGCCTTTCACCGGTGTTTCGAAAAAGGCCGAGGTCCCCCTGCAAGGCCTGCGCTTCCAATTGCAGGCGGGCGGATTCACCTTGCTGCCCCATGGGGAACTGCCCTCGGGCGAACTCTCCGTGTACGATATCCAGGGCCGCTTGTCCTTCAGCTCCCGGTACGATGCCGCCAGGGCCGCCTGGAGCGTGGCTTCCGCCCATGGCCTGAACCTGCCCATATACGGCTACGTCTTCCGCGGAACGGATGGCTCCGTCCGTCGCGGCAACATCGCCTTGGTAAGCGCGCGCTAAGAAGCTCGGCGCCAACCGGAAAAACGCTAGGTCACTTCGGCGCTCCCTGGATCCCAGGGAGCGCTTTCTTTTTCCCCGCCTTCTGAACGGCTCCCGAAACCGAATATCCGGATTCCGATCGTCCAATCGGGCATCGCGGAATTCCGGCCGGCGACTTATATTTCCCTAACTGCGATTTGACTAGAATTGTGGTCGATTCGCCCCCGCGGAGGCGGCATTGACGGTTTCCGGAGATTGCGGCGCCTTAGAGATTCTAACGGCCTCGACAAGCGCAACCCGGATCCGCGGCCCCGCCGGATAAACCGACCCCATCCGCCTCGAAGCGGCCGTTCTTTGCCGGAAGGAGCATCCGCGCGCTTCGGCGCCGGCCCAACTTCCGGGGATCAGGTCGGGCCCTTTCACAGCATACCGTAACATGGAGGTTTCGATGACCGGATTCGCCCGGGCCGTTTCTCGTTTCGCGATCCTTTCGGCCGTAACGCTTTCGGCCGCCGCGGCGCCCGTCGAAAAGACGGGGGATTGCCCGACCCTAGAACGCCAACCTCCGTTCGGCGGAGATGACTGGAGCCAATTCAAATCGGGTGGCGGGGCGCAACCCACATCCGAATTCGTCAGCAACTGTTCTTCCGCTAATCAGAGCGGCTGCACGCTCCAAAAACCCCTGAAGGCGGCGCAGTCCATCAACTGCATCCAGCCCGCGGCGGGCTTGAAGTTGCAACTGTTCGCGTCCGAAGAGATGGTCGGGAACATGAAATACATCCAGCACTTCTCCTTCGACGAAAGGGGCCGCGTCTGGGCCGTAGAGCCGCGCAGCTATCCCAACACCATCCGTCCGGCTGCGTCGACGCCGAGCATCACCGATCAGAAGTTCGTGGGCGGAAACGACCGCATCGTCATCCTCGAGGATACCGATGGGGATAAGGTGATGGATAAGTTCACGGTGTTCCTCGACGGACTGAACCTGCCCCAATCCATCGAATGCGTCAATGGCGGCGTGGTGGTGAGCATGACCCCATACGTCGTGTTCTTCCCCAACAACAACGACACCGCCGGAACGCCCGTCATCCTGTATTCGGGAATGGGCGCGGCCGGCACGTCCTGGGACACCCACGGCGGCATCAACCAATTGATGTACGGCTTGGACAACTGGATCTACGGGTTGACCGGATACAATACCTGCACCGCGAACCCCGGCAACGTGAACTGCGGCGGCGGCCGGAGCTGGCGCTTCCGCAGCTCGAAGATCCCGGGCATGACCGAAGACAAATTCGAAGTCTGGAGCACGGGTCCCGCCAATGCGGACGGCCTAGGCCAGATGGAAGACGGCCAGATCTTCCAATCCGGCGCCACCGGCACCTCCCACTTGAACCATTCGGCCGTCCAAGGCTCCGCGGCCATCGATATCCGCACCACCAATCCGGCCTATAACGCGACCTCCAATCCGAAAAACGTATACTACGCAATTACCGGCGACCGCTATCTCTGGGAAGGGACGAGCGATAAGAACGCCGATGGCTGGTTCACTTCGCAAAGCACCTCTTCCTCCGGCGTGCAATTCTACACATCCCGCCTGTTCCCGAAGAAGTATTGGAACCGTTTCGCCTTCACTTGCGAAGGCTCGCAAAAGCTCTGCAACCAGGACAGCCTGGTGGAATTCGGCAGCACTTGGAAGGGCTATCGCTTGCCCGGCCCCACGCATGCCAACCTCTTGGCCTCTACGGATGCCTGGGTCGCGCCTCTGCTGGCGAAAACCGGCCCGGACGGCGCGGTGTGGGTATTGGATTGGAACAACTATCTCTTTCTCCACAATCCCGCCTCTCCGGGCGGCACCTGCACCGGCGGAATTCCGAATAACGGGTGCGCATGGAACAACGATCTGCGCACCAAAAATTCCAACCGCATTTACCGCATGCTGCCGACCGACGCCACCCCTGAGCCGGTGTTGAACCTGGCGAATGCCTCCGAGGACCAGTTGATCGCCGCCTTCGGCAGCCAGAACTTCTTCTGGCGCCTAACCGCCCAAAGGCTTTTGATCGGCAAGGGCGCCACCCCAACCGCCATCGCGAAGCTTACGGATATCCTCAAGACCAATAAGGAATTGGATGAAGTCGGCAATAGCCCCCGGGTACAGCATGCCCTTTGGGCCTTGGAGGGTATGGGCGAATTCACCAAGTCGCCTTCGACCTACATCCCGATTTTGCAGGGCCTGCTGAAGCATCCGGCCTGGTGCGTACGCCGTAATGCGCTGCGGGTGATGCCGCGTACAATTGATGGCGCCGCCGCCATCAATACGGCTTGCTCGGTAAACGACGCGCATGCCCACGTACGCCTGCAGGCCTTGCTGGCCTTTGGCGAAATGGCATCCTTGCCTACCAGCCTGAATCCCATCCAGGCCTCCTTCGCGAGCGTTGACGCAACCGCTTCCGCCGCCCAAAAGGCATCCGGCATCCCGACCGGAACTCCCACCTGCACCACGGCCCCTCTTGATCCTTCCACCCCTTTCGTATCCTCCACCACCTCCTCCGCCTCCCGGCGCTTGGCCCAAGCTCCCCGCATTGGCTTGAAGTTCTACCTGCAGGACGGCGGTTTCCGGTTGCAGCCCCATCGCAACCTAAGTTCGGGCGTTATCACCGTATTCGATTTGAAAGGGCGGGTGGCCTTCACCTCCCGCTATGATGCGCCCACCGCTGCATGGAGCGCGTCTTCGGCACGGGGGCTGCATGAACCGGTTTACGGTTATTCCTTCCGCGGGTCGGATGGGTATCTGGAGAGCGGACTGGTGACCATGGTGGGGAACCATTGATAGGAGATTCCCGAAAGGCGGGTAGAGAGGGTTAATATCGGCCTTTTGGGAGTTATGCGAAAGGAACGGGAGCACAAGGGCCGCTTTTCGTTCAGGCAGTGGAGGCGCTCCCAGCTATATTTACCTTCTATGCACAACCATTCCATAATCGCATGCGCCTGGGCCTGCCTGGCGCTTTCCGCCACCGCCGGCCAAGCCCAAACGCAACCGGCCCGCAGCCTCTTCAAGGCGACCACCATTTTGACCGGACTGACCGATCCCACCCATATCGCCTTCCTGCCGGATGGGCGCCTGTACCAGACCCGCATCAACGGCGTCGTCCAGATCGTCGATCCCAAGACGGGCCAAACGACGGCGGCGGGGACCATCCCCACCACGAACGTGCATGAGGACGGCTTGCATTGCATCATCCTGGATCCGAAATGGTCGACCAACCATTTCATCTACGTCCTGTACGGTTCCATCACGCCGGACACGGCCATGGTCGTTTCGCGCTATACCACGGCGACCACCGGCGTGATCGATTTGACCAGCAAGCAGGAGTTGCTGCGGGTGCCCGAGACTTTCGGCTCGTCGGAAGAGCACACCACGGGATGCCTCGCTTTCGGTCCCGACGGCAATCTGTTCATCGGCTTCGCCGACAATACGCGCAACATCTTTTCCGGAACCGCCGCCGGCTACGCGCCGCGGGACCCGACGCGGCTGCTCTACGATTCGCAACGCTCGGCGGCGAACTCGATGGATCTGCGCGGGAAGATCCTCCGCATCCACCCGGAAACGACGGTAGGTGCCGACGGCAAGTGGTACACCGTCCCGGACGGGAACATGTTCCCCAAGGGCACGGATAAGACCCGCCCGGAAATCTTCGTCATGGGCTTGCGCCATCCCTTCCGCATCACCGTCGATCAGAAAACCGGCTGGCTGTTCTGGGCCGAGCCCGGACCGAACGCGACTGCGGACAATACCAACTTCGGCGTACGCGGTTACGACGAAGTGAACATCGCCAAGGATCCCGGCTATTACGGCTGGCCCTACTGCCTCGCGAACAACTTTTGCAATACCGTCCTGGACTACGGCACCGGCAAGGGCGGCGCGACCTATGATCCGGCCCATCTGACCAACACCTCCCCGAACAATACGGGCATCACCACCTTGCCCGCCGCCCGCCCCGCCTTGGTCTGGTATCCGTACAACTCCACCAACGCGGCCTTTCCCACCTTCGAAAGCGGAAGCACCAACACCTCCATGCTCGGGCCCGTATACCATTACGATGCCTCCAACCCCTCTACGGCCAAACTCCCTTCCTATTACGACGGCAAGTTGTTCATCTTCGATTTCTCGCGCAGCCTCATCCATACCGTCCAGGTGGATGCGGACGGGAAGCTGGTCAAGGTCGAACGCTTCTGGGATCAGACCCCCACCAATGCCATCACGAATCCCATCGATTGCAAGGTGGGCCCGGACGGGGCGCTTTACTTCCTGGACTGGTCGGACAACGCCGCTTATCCCCACAACGCGGCCCATGGCAACCTGGTGAAGCTCGAATACACGGGCCCGTCCGAGCCCGTGCAACCGGCCCCTGCCTTCGCGCCGCGGATGCCGGCGCCCGCCTGGACATTGGTCGCGCCCGGGGCCCGCTGGTCGCCGCCCGCGTCCGCCGCGCGCGCGCAAGCGTTCGATCCCCAAGGCCGCCAGGTATGGTCCTGGAGCAAAACCTCCCGCGCGGCCCTGCCGCGGACGAATGCGCAGATCCTGCGCGTGCGCATGGAAAACGAAGCCCCTTGATCTTCCTGCTGCTGGGCCTGCTGGTAAGCCTGGCCCCCGCGGCCGATCCGATCCGCGTGGTCTTCCTGGGGGGCGGCCACACCAACCATAACCCGGACAGCATGCAGACGGAAATCATCCCCGTATTCACCAAGGCCGGCATGCGCGTGGAATACCACACCAACGAATCGGTGCTGAACGCCGATAGCCTTGCGCGCTTCGACGCCATGTTCGTCTACAACGCCAAGAAAGGCAGCAAGACGGACGGATCGCCGGATCTGACCACGGCGCAGGAAGACGCGCTGTACGCCTGGGTGGAGGCCGGGCATCCTTTCGTGGCCGCCCATTGCGCCTCCAGTAGTTACCTGGAGAATCCGCGTTGGGCCCAATTGATCGGGGCGGAGTATACCGTGCATGGCAACGATTTCAAATACGTGACCATCGCCAAGCCCGATCATCCCGCCATGCAAGGCGTCTCCCCGCCCACGTCTTGGGATGAAGGCCGGCTGCACAATTTCCTGAAGCAGGATTTGACCATCCTGGAAACCCTCAACGACGAGAAGACGACGTGGACCTGGGTGCGCCCGCAAGGGAAAGGCTGGGTGTATTACACCAGCAGCGGGCATGACATCCGCGCCTGGAGCGATACGGCTTTCCAGGGGCAGTTGGTCCAGGCCCTGCGTTGGGGCGTATCCGCCTCCCACCCGGCCGCCCTGGCTCCCCTGCGGCCCGGTTCGCGGCCCCCGGCCCTCTTCCTCCTCTGGCCCCAGGACTGGGACCTGCTCGGCCGCAGGGTTAACGCCTACGTTACCCTCCCGCCGCTTCCCTGAAACCGAGCGTCCCCATGGGCATCCCGTCCGCCGACCCTTTTCCCGTTCGCTCCAGTCCAAGTAGGGGAACGCCGGCATCGCTCTTCGCCCGCTTCCGGTTCGGGACCCTGATCGCATGCCTTTCCGCGGCCGCCTTCGGCCAGGAATTCGTCCACCCCGGACTCTTGCATACGCAGGCCTCCCTGGACCGGGCCAAGACCCAAGTCGACGCCCAAGCCGAACCCTGGCTCTCGGGCTGGAAACGGTTGGCGGCCAATGGCCACGCCTCGGCTACCTGGCAGCCCCGTCCCTCCGACACCGTCTTCCGGGGCACGGGCACGCCCGAGAATTACGCCAACCTCTACACCGATATCGCCGCCGCGTACGCCAATGCGTTGTATTGGCGGCTCAAGGGCGATACGGCCCATGGCCAGGCCGCCGTCCGCATATTGGACGCCTGGAGCGGGAAGCTGAAGGTGATCGACGGGACCACGGACAAGTACCTTGCCGCGGGCATCTACGGCTACGAACTCGCCAACGCCGTCGAGCTGATGCGCGGCTATCCCGGCTGGAGCGGATTCGCGCAAAGCCGCGACCTTTTGCGCGCCGTATTCTACCCCTTGAATCATGACTTCCTGGCGAACCACCACGGCGCCTGCATCAGCCACTACTGGGCCAATTGGGATCTGGTCAACATGGCCTCCATGCTGGCCATCGGGATCTTGGCGGATGATCGCGCCATCTATGACGAAGCCGTAGCTTATTTCAAAACGGGAGCCGGCAACGGATCCATCCGCAACGTGGTCTGGTACCTGCATCCCGGAGGCCTGGGGCAATGGCAGGAATCCGGGCGCGATCAAGGCCATTCCCTGTTGGGTCCGGCCATCCTCGGATCGATTTGCGAAATGGCCTGGAGCCAAGGGGACGATTTGTACGGCTACGACGACAACCGCGCGCTGAAAGGTTTCGAGTACGTGGCCAAATACAACCTGGGCGATAGCGTCCCTTATGCCGCCTATGATAACTGCGATCACGTGCAGCAGGACACGATTTCGGCGGATGGGCGGGGAGGATTGCGGCCGGGATGGGAACTCATCTACAATCATTACGTGCTTCGCAAAGGCGTGGCGGCGCCCAATTGCCAGCGCTTCGCGGAAAAGGTCCGGCCCGAAGGCGGAGGCGGCGATTACGGCCCCAACAGCGGAGGCTACGATCAACTCGGCTACGGAACGCTCATGGCCACCCAGCCCCAGGGGACCTTCTTGCTTCCCAGGCCCTCGCGCCGGGCTCCGCTTACCCTTGATCCGCGCCTCCCCACCCTGGATGCCGAAGGTCGTTTATGGCCAGGGCGCGGGCAGGCAAACGGATGGCCGCGACCCGCCGATGTCCGTTTTCCCCTCCCCGCTTTTCCATGACCTGAATTGACGCCGATTCTTCGGCTTCGGGACTCGGTTTGGAAACGGACGTTTGGGTTTCCAGGCCCCTTTTTGGGGCCGTTCGCGTATTTTTGAGGCGAGTTGCGGAAGCGAGGCGCCGAATTCCGTTATCTCATGGAAACGATCTTGTGGCGAAACGTCAGGGCCAATCGCCCTGTTTGGCCTATTATTCCTCAGCCGGCGAGAAAAGCGCCTGGAGGGATGATCGTGACGACGGTACCACCCAAAGCAGGGGATAAGGACTGGGGCGAAGACCCTTCCGTTTTCGACTACACCGATTACCGTCGGTTCCTGAAGGCGTATTACGAACATCAGAAGCGGAAGAATCCCGCCTTCTCCTACCGGTATTTCGCGCTCAAGGCGAAAGTGAATTCCTCCGGCCTTCTCAAGAACGTCATCGATGGGAAGCGCGGACTGGGACGCGGCCTGATCGTGCGTTACGCCGAGGCCATGAAGCTGAAGAAGAAGGAGGCCGAGTACTTCGAATGCCTGGTCGATTTCAACGAGGCCCGCACCGTCGAGGAGAAGCGCATCTTCTTCCAGCGCCTGCTCGCGCTCCGCAAGCCCGAAATGCACCAGGTCCAGGCCAGCCAATTCGAGGTCTACTCCAAATGGTATTACAGCGCCATCCGGGAACTGATATCCGTGATCCCTTTCCGCGGGGACTACGCGGCCTTGGCGCGCGCCTTGGATCCGGCCATCCGACCCGAGCAGGCCGAGAAGGCCATCCGCGTGCTGGAAGAAGCCCAACTCATCGCCAAGGACGCGCAGGGGCGCTTCCGCCAGGCCCAGCCCTTGATCACCACCGGCCCGGAAGTGGAATCCGTAAGCGTCGCGCAGTACCAGATCGCCAGCATGGATCTCGCGAAAGAGGCGATCGATCGCCATGAGGCCGCGGTGCGCGACATATCGACCCTGACCTTGAGCATTTCCTCCGAAGGTTTCGCCGCGCTCAAGGAAGAACTGGTTTCCTTCCGCAAGAAACTGTTGTCGTTGGAGCGCAACTTCCAGGCCCCGGACCGGGTCTACCAATTGAACCTGCAGTTCTTCCCGCTCTCCAAGCTGCCCACGGCGCCGAACCCATGAGCGCGCGTTCGCCTTCGAATGCGGGCCAACGCGGCTCGCGCGCGGCTTCCCTCTGGGCGGTCGCGCTTCTGACGGCCGCCGGCCTGGGCGGATGCCTGGCGGGATCGGAAACCGGCAATACGGCTAAAGGGTTGACCGGCCAGATCCGGACCCTGGACGGGCTGCCTGCCGCGCGGACCCGCGTGGTGCTGGTCCCGGACGGTTTCGTTCCCGTCGATACTCATTCGGCCGCGGCCTTGCCCGCGGTGACTACCGACGCGCAAGGGCGGTACGCGTTCCGGGAAGTCGCCTCGGGCCGGTACAACGTGGAAGCGGTGAATCCCGCCGACGGCACGCGCGCCCGCATCGAGGGAATCGAAGCAGGGGATGCTTCGCTCGAGATCCCCGCCCAAACCCTGGGCATGCCGGGGTGCATCGCCGCGGCTTTGAAGGGCGCGGCCGATACCGTGACCGGATTCATTTATCTGCCCGGCAGCACCTACCGCGCCTCCGTGCGCTCCGCCGACTCGCTGGTCCGCCTGGACTCCCTGCCTCCCGGCCGGGTCGATTCCCTCGTCTATGGGAGCGCAACGGGGATCCCGCCCCGGACCTTCGCTTGGAACCTGCTCGTCCAACCCTCGACCGTAGGCCAGGCTTCCGGACCCTTCCTCGCCTGGCGCCGTTCCCTCGTGGTCAACGTGGACGGAGGGACGTCCGGCGCCAAGCTCTCCGCCAAGGTGGCGGGAATCCCCATACGAATCGCTTTGCCGGATTCCGTCCTGGGGTCTGGCGCCAAGGACGGATCCGACCTGCGGGTCGCCAATGAGCAAGGCGCGGAACTTCCCTGCGAGGTCCAATCGCAAGGCGGATCCGTTGCGCTGTGGGTAAGGATGGATACGGTCTATGCGGATCGGCCGACGCGCATCCGCCTGTATTGGGATTACGGCGGACGCGATCCCTTGCCCGCCGCCAAAGCGGGATCGGTCTTCGCGACGGCCGACGGCTTCGCGGGCGCTTGGCACCTGGACGAGGATCCCGCGGCCAACAACGGACGGCTTTCGGATGCGACGGGACAAGGGAACGAGGGAATGGCCGTTGGGTATTCCAC
The DNA here is from genome assembly GCA_019509785.1 of Fibrobacterota bacterium. NCBI lineage: Bacteria > Pseudomonadati > Fibrobacterota > Fibrobacterota bacterium. The sequence goes on from JAEKLQ010000056.1 coordinate 42,237, forward strand.
CGCGGGAGCGACCGAAGCCGGCGTGGCCGGGAGCGCCCTGAAGTTCGATGGCAAAACCCAATTCGCGGGAACGAAGCTCGCCTTCGACGATCCTGAAGCCTTCACCGTCCTCATCTGGTTCCGGGCCGGCCATGGCCTGGGCGGCCGCATCTTCGAATTCGCCGACAAGGATACCAGCCGCGCCGCCTACTGGGACCGCTTGCTGCATCTCTACCCGGACGGCACCTTGCACTACGGGGTATTTCCGCCCGATAGCGCGGGTAAACCCC
>JAEKLQ010000057.1 GCA_019509785.1 Fibrobacterota bacterium
GTATTCGGCGAAATGCATTTTTGGTCTTGCCTCCTATTGCCCCCGAAACACTCCTATGGTGGAATTGGATAAAGTCACCCACTACAGACCATTGGGAAGCTTCCTTGGGCCTGCAACCAGTGGCCAAAAGGAAAATAGCCGTTAGGTAATTGGCCCTAGCCGCTTCGCTCCCTCCGGGTCTAAGTGCCCGGTCCTTTAAGCATTCGAAGAGGGCCAGCACTTGAGGCAAGGGTAATGGATAGTTCCGATGCCCAGAGGTAGGGGCATGGGATTCCATCTTGGAGAGAGTCACCCCGTCCATGGGATTAAACCCTATCCACCTTTTCCGAGTTGCATAGTGGCACACGTTTCGGAAGTAGGTTAGCTCCTTATTGAGAAGAGATTTTGTATTGGGTTGCCCTTTTGTCCCGCCTAGCTTCCGTGGCTTCCTCCAAGCGATGTACCCTTTCCCGTGGTCGAATTGGCCTAGGGCCTCAATCCCCTGGACTTGGCAATACATGGCCCATAAATCCCCGAACCGATGTAGGGCTTGGACCGTGACTAACTTGACTCTTACCGTTCGATGCTGATGGGCCGGAATGCGGTCTAGGAGATCCGCTAGGGCCTTTATTGGAACCTTGGCCCCCTTTCCTTCCATAAGCGTTCCACGGGTCACTAAGAGGCTTAGAAGGACTTTTATCCGGTCCTCGTTTCCAAGGAAGCTCGGGAAGTACGGGGCATAGTGATCAAGGGCTTGGGTCCGGTTGTATTCGGCAATGGTTTCCCGGACTGTGACGGGCTTAGGCTGTATGGTTGGTACAGGGGCCAAGATTGGCTTTGGGGCTTCCCCTCCTAGTTCGGATAGGTGGTCCGCTAGAACGTCCTTCCAAAGCCTTCTATCCCTTCGTAGCATGGCCTTTATTACCCGGCCCATCCACTTGGGGGAAATGGCCCTTCTTTGTCCCTCAGTCAGGGACAGGTTAAAGACAAAATCATGGGCCTGTAAGGCGATTGCATGGGCACTAGGCTCCTTGGTTCCTATGCCATAGACTAGGGCCTTTCCGATGTACGGCGCGGCCTTGTGGTCTCGTATCCGGTTGAGGTTGAATATTGAAGCCATGGAACCTTTCCAGGTGCCGGAATAGTACCGGCGGGAATAGGATGACCATGGGCCGTATTGGCTTACTTCGGGTTTTCTATGAAGAGGAAGGCGGTTAACCAGGCTTGGGAAGCAAAAGCTCTACCAACTGAGCTAAATCCGCACGTGCCCCGGATCTTCGGCGGCTCGGATAATATAGACTGCCCAAGTGGATTTGGAAACGTCCTCGGGCTCGACGGTAATGCCCGGGCAATGCGGCTGGCGTTGGCCCCGGCTGGCTCAATTTTCCAAATTCACGGGGAGTTATTAACTTAGGTGCCGAACCAAAGAAACGGAAATCGACTATCATGGAATCCACTCTCGTCATTATCAAGCCCAACGGCGTTAAAGGCGGCATCATCGGGGAGATCATCTCCCGCTACGAGAAGGCGCGCTTGTCCGTTTCGGCGATCCAGATCAAGAGCTTGAGCAAGGCCGAGGCCGAAGGCTTCTATGCCGAGCACAAGGAGAGGGGATTCTTCGGGGAACTGGTTGGCTTCATGACCTCGGGCCCGGTCGTTCTGCTGGCCCTGTCGGGCGAGAAGGCCGTGGAGAAGGTACGCACCATCAACGGCGCAACCAATCCCGCCAATGCCTCCGCGGGCACAATCCGCCACGATTTCGCGCCGAACACCGGCGAAAACATCGTACACTCGTCGGACTCGGCCGTCAGCGCCGCCCGCGAGATCGCCTATTGGTTCGAAAAGACGGCGATAATCTCGTATCCCGCCTATTCCTACGTGAAGTGATCCGCCGGCGCCGCCGCGCCGCCGCCGTGGGGGTGCCTTGTGATACACGCATTCGGCGATAGCCAGCCGGCCTTAGGGCCCAGGGTTTTCGTCGCCCCCAGCGCCGACGTCATCGGCCGGGTGGAATTAGGCGAAGACGCCTCCATCTTTTTCCAATGCGTGCTGCGGGCCGATATCAATTTCATCCGCGTGGGCCCGCGCAGCAACGTCCAAGACCATACCACCATCCACGTCGCCAGCGATCTCGGGACGACCTTGGGCGCGGATGTTTCCGTAGGCCATGGCTGTACCATCCATGCTTGCACCGTGGGCGATCGCGTATTGGTGGGGATGGGCAGCATCATCATGGACGGCGCGGTGGTGGGGGACGATTGCCTGATCGCGGCGGGCAGCCTGCTGCCCAAGGGAAAGGCCTACCAGGCCGGCACCTTGATCATGGGCAACCCCGCCAAGCCCGTCAGAGGACTCTCCGCCGATGAGATCGCAGGCTTGGCAAAGCTGGCCCACAAGTACGTGAACGTGAAGGACGTTTACCTGCATTCGCGACCATGGCCTGGTTGAAATCCCTCGGCGTCTTCGCCCTCTTATTGATCGTCGGCGCCTGGGTCATCAACGCCTACGTGGTCGTGAAAGGCAAGGGCCGCACGTTCCAGGCCGCCGAAGATGCTCCCGCGGTAGATGCGGTCATCGTGCCGGGCGCCAGCGTGTACCGATCAGGCAGGCTCTCGCCCGTATTGCGCCAGCGCATGGAAGGGGCGCTGCGCTACCTCGCCTTGCACAAGGGCGTCAAACTGATCCTTTCCGGCCACGCCATCCCCCACGGGTATAGCGAAACCACCGCTATGGTGGAATTCGCGCGCGCCAACGCCGTTCCGGAAAAGGATATCATGGTGGACGACAGGGGGCGTAGCACCTATGTTACCCTGCTCAATTTCCGGCGCGCCTCGCCGCTTCGCCGCATCCTGATCGTGAGCCAGGACTACCACCTTCCCAGGGCCCTGTACATCGCGCAAGCCATGGGATTCGAATCGGCCGGGTTGGTGGTGAGCGAGGATGCCGCGCAATCCGGTAACATGCCCTTCCGCGAATACTTCACCCGCCTCAAGGACTTCCTCTTGCTGCGCGTGTCGGGATGGTTCAATGCCAATTGAACCGGAATCCGTCCTCCTTTCCGCGGGAGGGCGCGGTCCCCGGCGCCGGGGCGCAGTCGGCAAGGTAGACATCGCCTTCCTGATCAATCCCATCTCGGGCGGCGGCATCGGCAAGCGCGTCTTCCATCAATTGCCCGAGATCATGGCTTCCTTCGGCTTCGCGCCGGGCGCCTGGCGAGCCGAGTTGACCGAGGCCGGGCGTCTCGAAGAGCAGACGGACGGGCTGCTGGAGTCGGCGCGTAAGGTCATCGCCGTGGGCGGCGACGGGACCATCGGCTTCGTGCTCAGCCGCCTGCGCCTCCGGGATCTGGGCGACACGGAGATCGGCCTCATCCCCCTCGGGACCGGGAACGATCTGGGCCGCGCCCTGGGCATCTTCCGCATCTACAATGAGCGCGGCCTGTTGGCATGCGTGAAGCGGTTGCTCAAGGCGCAATGCGCGCGTTTCGATTTGTGGGACATCAACGGGCGGCTCACCATGGCCTCGTACGTGAGCTTAGGGATGGATGCGGCCGTGCTGCACGACTTCGACGTCGCCCGCAAGGCGGGCAAAATCCCCAAGGGTTCGCTGTTCAATAAGCTGTATTACATGAAGGCCTTCATGGCGCGGGCCACCGGCCGCATCTCGGGACGATGCACCTTGGTGCTGGGCCTGGAGGGCGGTGAGCAGCGTATCGAACTCACGGGCGGCATCTGCTGCGTGATCGCAAATATCAATTCCTACGCGGCCGGCGCGCGCCTCTTCCCTTCCGCCCGCTTCGACGACGGCCTCCTGGAGGTCGCGGTTTTCGATCGGCTCTGGAAGTTCTCCTCGTTGGTAGGGGTCACGCGATTGATTCCGCGTTTCGCCAAGCTGATGGGCCCCCGCGTCCGCCTATACCAGGCCCGCAGCGTGGAAATCCAAGGCGGGACCGGGGAGTTCTGCCAGGTCGATGGCGAAGACGTCACCGCCTACCTGGCGGAGGCCGGGAGCCTGCGTATCCTTCCTTCCCGGCAAGTGCAATTGCTCGATCTGCGCCGGGAATCCTTCAGTCTGTTTTAGACGACCAGGATTCCTGGTCTGCTTTGATCAGCAGTTCCACGTCATCCGCCACCAGCCCGCGCACCCCGGCCGACAATGCCGCCTTGAACTCCTTCTCCCCATGGATATCCCAGATGAGGAAGGTCCCGGAATCGGGAACATCCGGGTCTTGGCGGGTCAGCAGATCGACTTGGGAAGGCCGCACGGGGGCCTGGCGCGCGTTCCGATCGGCCACGTCCCTGCGCTCGCGAATGTAGCGGCGGAATATGTCCCAGGATACCGAGAAGTGGCGGATGGCCACCGCGGTCTCGGCGTCTTCGCCGGAATGGACTTCGCGGAAGCGCGCATAATCCTCGAAGATGCCCCCCAGGATCGGGAAGAGCCTTTCCTTCGATATAAAGCGCAAGATGCCGCCATGGAAGCTGGCCATGAAGGTATCGGGATGGGCGCCCGCCGCCTTCGCCATACGGGCGCATTTCTCGGCCAAGGTCTCGATATAGCCTTGGTTCTTCTCGACCGCCTTCGGGATTTTCAGTTCCAGGTAAAATGGCTTGCGGCCGAACTCCGCGAGGAACTGCTCCAAGCTGGGCATGCGGTAAGCCGGGGACGAGGCGCGCCCGGGCTTCCAGCGTAGGGCCATCTTTTGTAGTTCTTCCCAAGTCAGATCGAAGACGGATTCGCCCCGGCCCGCCAGGCGATGGCAATCGTCATCGTGGAATACCACCGGCACGCCGTCCCGGCTCAGTTGCACGTCGAACTCGACCATGTCGCATCCCGCCGCGTAGGCCGCGCGAAACGCCTCCAAGGTGTTTTCCAAATGCGAGTCGTGCCGTCCCCGATGCGCGACCTTCCAGAAATCGCTCATTTTCCGCCGCCCCCCGCCGATGCCGCCGTATGCCGGTTAGCTCGCAGGAAAGCGGGATAATCCGCTTCGATCCCCAAGGCCGAAATTCCGGGAGTGCGGGTCCTGAAGAAGGCATCCACCCGATCGAGGCACTCGGTCCCGCCGCCCCGGGTGAAATACGCGTCGGTGCGGCGACGCAGGAAATCCTCGGAGGTGCGGGCCCACTCTTTCTCCGCGGCCCATGCCAGCTCTCCGGTCAGCAGGCCGTAGGGGCCCGGCAGCCTTTCGCGCCGCGCCGCTTCACCGGATACGAATTCGGCCAGTTCCAGCGCCCGCTTGCCGTAACGGCGCAGCCAAGCCGCGGCCACGGGCTCGTCGGCGAAGGGATAGGCCATTAATCCGCGCCTCACCGCATCGCGCTCTTGCGTGTCCTTCCACGCCCCGGGAAGTGGCCTCGGCTTGATGTCCTTAATGGATGCCTTTTTACCGAGGATGTGCTTCAGGAAGGCATCGGCGAAGCTGCGATGGGTCGTGTATTTCCCGCCGACCCCAGAATACACCTTGTCACGCAAGGTATGGAATTCGTGTTCGCGGCTCAGGCCCACGGTGGAACCCTTCCCGCTACGAGCCAAGGGGCGGATTCCGGTGATGGTGCAGATGATATCGGGTTTCCAATCCGGGAAGTAAGTCGCCGCCAGCCGCAGCAATTCGCCGATCTCCGCTTCCCGCGGAACGGCGGGCCCGGCGGGGATTTCCTCCAGTTCGGTCTCCGTGGTTCCAATCAGATGCTTCCCCTTCCATGGCACGACGAAGAAATAGCGTTTGGATCCCGGCACCGGCAGGATGAAGCAGGAGCGCGAGGGCAGCCCGTCCGCGATCAGATGGATGCCTTGGGACAACCGCACCTGGGGAGCGCTGCCCGGGAAGGCGGAAGCGATGACCTGATCGGTCCAGGGCCCGGCCACGATGGCCACCTGGCGGGCCCGGTGGACGATCTCCTTCCCCGTCAAACGGTCGGACACCGTCACTTCCATGCGACCGTCACCTGCGGGTTCCGCCCCCTGGAAAGATTGGTAGTTGCTGATACGGGCGCCCAAGGACGCCGCGTCCGCCAGGTTTTCCATGACCAGGCGGGCATCGTCCATGACGCAGTCGGTATAGGCGTAGGCGCCGCAATCCTCCCCGGGCAGGAAGGCCGGCTCCAGGCGTCTCAGCTCGGCGGGCGGCACCCAGCGGTGCGCTTCCAAGCGGCGCCCCGCGGCCAGCAAATCGTACAAGGCCAATCCCGCTTTGATGATGGGGCGGGCGTGCCGGCCCAAGCGGGTGCTGGGAAAGAAAAAGCGCCGGGCTTCCACCAAGTGGGGCGCCAGGCCGAGCAAGGCGGCGCGCTCGCGCACCGCGTCTTTCACCAGGCCGAAATCGTATGTCTCGAGGTAACGCAGGCCGCCATGGAGTAGTTTCGAGGTATTGGTGCTCGCTCCCCGGCCGAAATCCCCGGCTTCGAACAAAGCGGTGGCCAGGCCGTTGAAAGCGGCTAAGCGGGCCAAGGCAGCGCCATTGATACCGCCCCCTACGATGATCAGATCGTAATCCAAGCTGCCTCGATCCCTTTCGCGGACATTTTCCTATTTTTCAAGGCGAATTGATTCCTAAATAACACGATTTTCCACTTTCTCACCAGGACAGGAGTCCATGCCCGTTTCCCTCCTCCGCTTCGTCATTACCGCCCTTTTGGCATGCGCCTGGGTCGGCGCCGCCGATGCGCCCCCAGCCGCGACCCCGACCGCCGCCGCCCCTGCGCCGCAAGCCGCCCCCGCCTCCAAGGATGCGCCCGCGCCCGTGAGCGCGCCTGTTGCGACGGATGCGGCCCCCGTGGATCCGGCTGCCGCGCCCGCTTCCCCTTCCGCCAATCCCCCCAAGGCCAAGACCCGCAAAGGCGGCGCGAAGGCTGCCAAAACGGCGAAGGGCCCGGCTTCGATCGTGATCACCGTCGGCCCCAACAAGATCTCGAAGAGCCAAATCGACACCTTGGCCGATCTGATGATCAACGCCCGTCATCAGGATGGTTCCGCGCCCCAGCGTGGCGAGCGCGAATATATCGCTAAAATGGTGGCCACCAACCTCATCGGGCAGGATTTGCTCGATCTGGAAGCCAAGCGCCTGAACGTGGTCGCGGATCAGAAATCCCTCGACTCCTTGTCGAGAGCCTTCCGCGCCAACTTCCCCAGCGATGAGGCCTATAAGCAGGCCTTACGCTCGGCCGGGGACACCGAAGCGGGCTTGCGCGAGAAGATGGCCCGCCAGATCAAGGCGGACAAGTTGCTGAACGCGCAGATGAGCCCGATGGAGCGGCCCTCCGAAAAGGAAATGCGGGATTTCTTCGCCGCCCACAAATCGGCCTTCCCCATCAACGATTCCCTGCGCGCCTGCCAAATCCTGTTCATGGTCGACGCCAATACCAGCGCCGGCGAGGCCGCGAAGAAGAAGAGCGAGCTGGAGTTGATCCGGGCGGATCTGGCCAAGGATACGGCGCGTATCGATGCGCTCCTCACCCGCTTCGTGATGAAGGCGCGCGAGATTTCCGATGGCCCCGAGAAAAAGGATGGCGGCGATCTGCAACGCTTCCTGCCTGGCGATTTCAACCCGGAGTTCAAGAAGCAAGTCACCGCCCTTAAAGTCGGCCAGATGTCGCCGGTGTTCCGCACCCCGCTCGGCTGGCACCTGGTCGTGCTGACGGAACGGAACGACGGGAAGTTCGAGAGCTACCAACTCCAAATCGCCCGCGCCCTGGTGACCGAGAAGGCTGCCAAGGCGGGTAAGGACCTGAAGAAATACCTCAAGACCCTGGCGGACCGCTACAAAGTCGCCTTCCTCGACGAGGGATACCGCGACAGCACCGTCGCGGGAGTCTACGAGCATTAAGGCAGGGTTCGGAGGCCGCATGGAAAGGACCTTGATCGCCCAAGACCAGCTGATCGGCGTGCGCTTCGAGAAGTGCGTGGTGGAAAAGCTGATCGGCCGCGGCGGTTATGGCCTTTCCTATCTCGCCTTCGACGGGGAGCTGCAAGAACATCGCGTCATCAAGGTCTCCCAGGATTCGGGCCTGGACGAAGCGACGCGCCGCCGCCACCTCAAGACCTTCCTGGAGGAAGGCCTCATCCTCAGCCGCCTCAAGCATCCGCAGATCGTGACCCTGCGCGGTCAGGGGGACAAGCACGGCCATCGCTACATGATCCTGGATTACATCCAGGGCTATAGCCTCCGCGCCATCCTCGATGCCGTGGGGCAGCGCCAAGTCGCCCTCGGGTGCGCTTGGCAGGACCTGATGGATCCCATCACCGCATCGGCCCTGATCCTTTCGGCCCTCTATCCGCTGGAGTACGCCCACCGCGCCAACGTGCATCTTCCCGATCGAGAGATCTTCGGCGTGGCCCATCGGGACATCTCCCCCGGGAACCTGATCCTGGGCGTGAAGGGGAACGAGAAAGGGCGCCTGGTGCTTATCGATTTCGGCACGGCCAAAACGGCCCTGAACGAGAACGTCACCGTCGATCAGAACCTGGTCGGAACCATTCCCTATATGGGGAAGGCGCGACTGCAGAAGGCCAACTCGCCGGAAGAGCGCGCGCTGCACCAGGAGTTCTGGAAGGACTTCCGCGAGACCCAGCACGACATCCACGCCATCGGCGTGCTCTACTACCAACTGCTCACGGGCCGGCTCCCGTTCTACGGCGAGACGACGCCGCAAATCATCGTCAAGATCCTGGATCGCGAAGCCTACACCCAGTGCCACCTGGACATCGCTTCCGCGCATCCCTATGCTTCCGGGGTCTTGAGGAAATGCCTGGCCTGGAACGATTTCAATCTCCCCCTTTCCGAGCAGGAATACCAGTACCCGGACGCGGCCGCCATGCGCCCCGAGATGGAAGAGGTCTTCCATTCCCTCTCTGGAGGCAGATCTGTTAACGACGTTCTCATCGCATTGGGCAAGCGCATGGCCCATCCGGAAGCCCTGGCCCCCGCGGAGGAAGGCGCCAAGGCCAAGAGCGGAACGGCCTCCACGGGATCGCTGTCCATGCCCGTGGTCCCGCAGCGCACTTCCGAAATGTTGCGCGCCCTGCCTTATCCGGTGAAGAAGCGCTCGCCTTGGCCCTACTTCGCCTTGGGCGCGGGATTATTGGTGATCGCCCTGGGGGCCGCATGGCGCTTCGCCCCCAGGCACTCCGACCTTTTCGCAAGGGCCAAGTCGGAACCCGGTCCATCCACGCACTCGTCCCCCCTTCCCGCATCCGCCCAACCCGTCACCGCGGTTCCGGCCTCCGGCACGCGAGCACCCGCCGCGCCGGCCGCGCGCCCCCTTCCCGCGCCTCGCGAAATCCTGGAGAACCTGGGCTCCGCGAAAGCGGCATCCCATCCGGATAAATCTTCCCGCCCCGCTCCGGCCTCCGCGAAACCCTCCTCCCGCCCGAACCCGGCAACCAAGGCCGCCCGCCCTGGCGGGAATTCCACCCTAACCCCGAATGCGGGCCGGGTCTCCCCGGGGGACGTCGCTCCCGAGGTCCCGCAGGTTGCCCCTTCCTCCGAAACCTCCGGGGAATTCGCCAAGGAGGAATTCGTGCAGGCTCAGACCCTGGTTCGCGAAGAGGATCCTTCCGCGTTCGAGCACATTAACGCCTTGTTGGCCAGGCATCCGGGATCGCCGGATCTCCGCCTGCTGAAATCCCAGGTGATTTTGCTGCGCAACCCCTCTTCGGCCGAGGCTCGCGGAGAGCTGTCGGCCTTGCAATCCGCACGGCCGGAATTCATGCATCCCGGCCTGTTCCATGAACAGTCGCTCTACCTCCTCTGGCAAGCGGATGCCGCCGCCTTCGAGGCCCAAAAAACCCCGGAGAACCGGGTCAGGCTGCTCAAATCCGCCAATGCTTACCTCTCCGAATACGGTTCGCTTCCCGCCTACCAGTCCAAGGTACAGGGAATCAAGGACCGCCTTCCGCGCTGAATCCGGCATTTGCGGAATACCGGCCTCGAACCTTTGAATTTCCAAGCGGTTTTGATAAATTAATGCGCCCGTTCGTATTGGCCCTGCCAGTACGGCGCCGGTTTCATTCAGAAGAGAGATAAAGGACTGCCATGTACTCTGTCATCGAATGCGGTGGATTCCAACATAAAGTCACCGTCGGGGAAACCCTGAAGCTTCCCAAAATGGACGTCAAGGTGGGCGACGTCGTCACCGTGTCCAACGTCCTCCTCTTCGCCGACGGCGGCACCATCCAGGTCGGCGCTCCGCTCGTTTCCGGCGCGGCCGTAACGCTTGAGGTCCTCAACCAGGGCAAGGCCGACAAGGTCATCTCCTTCAAGCGCAAGCAGCGGAAGCGCTACCGCCGCACCGTCGGCCATCGCCAACAGTTCACCGAAGTTCTCGTGACCGGGATCGCATCCGGCTCCGCCAAGGCCAACGTCGATGAGAAGGCCAAGATCCGCGCCCGGGCCCGCATCACGGCCCTCGAAGCGCGCAAGGTCCAGCAACCGAAGGTAACCCGCGCGCAAAAGATCGCCGCGGCCCAAGCCAAGTAAGCATTAGCCAGGGAAGATAAGGGAAAACATCACATGGCACATAAAAAAGGTCTAGGCAGCACTCGTAACGGCCGCGATTCCAATCCGAAGTACCGTGGCGTGAAAAAGTTCGGCGGCGAAACCGTCATCCCCGGGAACATCATCCTTCGCCAGAAGGGGACCCGCTGGCATCCGGGCCATAACGTCGGCATCGGCAGGGACTTCACCATCTACTCCCTGATCGAGGGCCAGGTGAAGTTCGAGCGCTACGGGAAAGATCGCCAGAAGGTCAGCGTCTATCCTGCGGTCGCCGTAGCGGCCGCCGCGGCCTAATCCACAGGCTCCCCAAACATCTCTACGTGAAAAGGCTTCCTTCCGGAAGCCTTTTTTCATTCCTTTCCGGAATGGCTGCCGCTTTCCGGGATCCCCATTCTTTATATCTTACTCGGCGATGCGCCTAGGCTTTAAATGCATTGCCTCGTTCGGCTTGGGCGCCTTGCTATTGAGCTGCACCTCCGAGCCCAGCGGAGTAAATCTGGACATCTTCCGCAGCCCTAGCCTATTCCGCGCCGATACCACGGCCTCCGATCATCCCTTCTGCGATCAAACCAACCCCGTCGGTACCCCCGCTGCCTGTAAACAAGAGCATAAGTACAAGCTGACCTGGTTGCGGCCGGAAGATACCGCGAACTTCCAGGGTTACCGCATCTATTTCGACACCGTCCCCGATGACAAGAAGTGGGCGGATGTCCAGAAACATCCCGAATTGGCCTCGGTCATCGTCCACCGCTCTCCGGTGAATGACAGCCTGGTTTTCGTCTTCACTAGCGACCGCAAAACCCTTCCCGATACCTTGCTCCCGGGCCAGGATCGAATCGTGGCGCTCGATAGCAACGGCCGCGCGGAGCTCAGCACGGGAAAACTGGTTTTCGCCCTGGTCCCGGTGTATAGCGGGAGCGGAGCCCAAGGCCAGCCTCAGTACGCGTACTTCGTCACTACGGATCGTCAGGCTCCGGACGTGTTCCGTCCGGATATCCGGCCTCTGCCCCACGGTCTCCGCATCGCTTGGGAGCGGCCCACCGATCGGGTGAGTTTCTTCGACCCCGGCTTGGATACGGGAGTCATCAAGGGGTACCGCCTGGAGTTGGGCTTGGACGGACGCATAACCGCCAATCGCCTGAATAGCTTCCAGCCTAAGCTCAAATCCTATCGCATGGGCGGCTCGGATAGTACGGCGGCCGTTCTGGATAGCCTGGAGCTCAAGAATGGCGTCCCCGACAAGATGCTCTTCAAACTCCCGGACGGCCATCGCTCGGCCAAACACACGCATCCCGATGCCACCGACAGCATGTACGTGGAGATCGAGGGTATGTTCCCGCAGGATACCCTGACCGTGCAGCTTTGGGCCATCGATAGCGCGGGCAATTCCAATGACAGCGCGATGTCGCCGGTCTCCATACGCACGACCGATACCACCCAGCCTTCGACGCCCAAGCTCGGTTTCGACTCCCTTTCGCTGAACGGTTTCACCATTACATGGTTGGCCGCGCGGGATTCCGTGGCCGGCCCCGGCGGCCTGACGGAGGCCGATCACCCCAACGCGAACATCATGGATTACCGGCTGACCCGCACCATGGTCCGGGCGCCCGGCGAGCGGACCACCAGCCTGGACCGGATGGACACCATAGTTCAGGATTCCTTGGTCCCGACGCGATCGCAGTTCCGCATCCCGGTCCGGTTCCTACCGCCGGGCGCGACCTATCATATGACCTTGTTCGCCGAAGACAGTTCGGGTTATCCTTCGCAGATCGATACCATGAACGTTACCACCCCGAAGGTCGCCTTCGCCGATACCGACAGCGTACTCACTTGTCCGCCGGGATTCATCCCTATGCCGCGCGGGAAATTCCAGCTGGGTTCGAACGCTTTCCCGGGTTCGGACGAAACGCCCCCGCGCATCGCGGCCATGGCGCCCTACTGCATCGAACCCTACGAGCATCGCGACTCCACCGGGCAACGCTTCGTCTCCAACGTGACCTACGAACAAGCCGAAGCCATCTGCGAAGCCATCAGTCCCGAATTCGCGACCAAGCTTTGCAGCGAAGCGGAATGGGAACGCGCTTGCGAAGGGCCCACCGCCGACTCGGCCTTGGCCCTGCGCCACGGGATCCAATCCGAGACCAATGATCCTTCCATTTTGCAGGCCAGTTGCAATCAGGCCACCAATGATTCGGATATGGCCTTCAATTTCTCCTTGCGCAATCCCATCTGCCTCACCACCGAAGGAGTATACGACATGGCCGGCAATTTGTCCGAGTGGGTGCGGGATACGTATTTCCCGAACGCTTACAATAGCTTATCTGGGGACACCTTGCGCCTGGATCACGGCACCGTCTTCGCGGACTCGGGAGAACGCCCGCCGCACTCCCTGCGCGGCGGCAATTACCTGAAACCCGACCGCCTGCAATTATCGGCCGTGCAAAACCTGGCGCGCTGCTCCAATCGGGATTTCCCGGAACAAGTACGGCCCGTGTACCGGGACAGTTGCCTCAGCGAGGATAAGCCCAGGCTCGTGGTGATCTTCGGCACGGGATTGGATGGGCACCGCTGCTTTACACCGAAGGATGTTTTCCTGGACCCGGACGTTACGGACTTGCGCCCGGCGCCCCGCATAGATACGGCCATCCTGGCATTCCATCGCGGCTCCACGAAAGTGGACACGCAACGCTTTAGCCCGGACTCCACCTTCCGTGGGAAAAAACCCACCTCGGCGAAACTCACGACCAAGACCCTCGCGGTCGTCAAGTTCGAGAGGATCTTGCCTATCTCCGCGCAGGACAGCGTTTACGACGATACCTTGGACGCCACCGAATTCCTGGACACGACGCAGGCGGGTTTGGCGAAAATCTTCCAGCGGGAGGCTTCGAACTCCGAATGGACGGTCCATAAGGAAGACGGAAAGTTCGCGATCAAATATCTCTACGCGTACACGCAATTGGGAAGCAAGCCTGCCCTGCCCTACTACTCCAATCGCGCCATCGGATTCCGTTGCTGTAGCTTGGCGGCCAAAAAAGTTGTTCCTACCGATTCCGTCGCCGGCCCCTCAGCGATGAGCGCAGCACTTCATCGATGAGGGCTGACGAGATCCCCCAGCGAGCGCCAAATCTTCCGCGGTAAAGAACTAACCAGCAACCGGCCCAAGTCTTCCTCCGCGACCCAGGCATAGCCTTCCGGGAGGATGCTCGCGGCTTTCCGCGCCTCTACGCTTGCCTCCGCCACGCGAACGCGATAGCGGTAATGGGTGATGCCATGGGACACGGTGGCGGGACGGGGCTTTAGGTGGGCGCCCGCCAGGCCGGGTAATGCCGCCTTCCATGCTTCCCTCAGGCCCGTCCAATCCGGAACCGCGAAGAACGGGAAGTTGACCAGGCCCGCCAAGCGTTCGGACTTGCCCGCCGTGTAAAGCAGGACTTCGCGGCCCTTCCCCGCGTTCCGATAGGCGGCGACCGCGTAGCCCTCCACGTCTACCCGGGCTTTACCTTCCTTGACTGGAGGCAAGGCCGCCTGGGTCCCCTCCTTGCGGGCCACGCAACCCGCGGCCAAAGGGCAATCGTCGCAGGCGGGATTGCGGGGGGTACAGATCAAAGCCCCCAGCTCCATCAACCCTTCATTGACCAATCCAGGCCGGTGGGCCTCGGCCCATTCACGGGCCTTGTCCCAATAGGCGGCACGGTTCGCCTTGGAATCGGGCAAGAAGGCCATACCGTACAGGCGGCTGAACACGCGGACCAGGTTCCCGTCCAGGATGGGTTCGGGGCGATCGAAGGCCAGGCTGGCGATGGCCCCCGCGGTGTATTCGCCGATGCCTTTCAACGCCATCAACCCTTCGCGGGAATCCGGAAAAACCCCTCCGCGCGAAGCGAGCTCCCGCGCAGTAACCAGGATGTTACGGGCGCGCGAGTAATACCCCAGCCCCGCCCAGGCTTCCAACACGTCCGCCTCGGCCGCGGCGGCCAGCGCGGCCACGTCCGGGAACCGCGCCATCCAGCGTTCGAAGTAGGGTACAACCGTAGCGACCTGGGTTTGCTGCAACATGATCTCGGCGATCCAGACCCGATAAGGATCACGCCGCGGCCCGCCGCCCGATTCGGAAAGGGCTTCCGGTGCGGAAAAGGGTTGGCGCCAAGGCAAATCGCGTTGGCCCGCGGAGAACCAGGCGGCCAGGGCCTCGGCTTCGCGTTCCACCTTCCCGGTCTTTAGGGCCGGCGGCATCGTTACTTCAAGCCTCAAAATCGGACATGGCGGCTACCACCGCATCGATCTGTCGCTCGGAAAGGTACACGTGGGGCGACAGGCGGATGCGTCCCAAGCGCGCTGCCGCGATAATTCCCCGGCCTTTGAGCGTCTTCACCGCGGCGATCGCGTCTTGACCCGGCCGGATCGCGCTTACGATGCCAGCGGCCGCATCGGGATAGGCGTCGGAATGGATGCCGTACCCGATTTCCCGTAAGCCCTCGGAAAGCCGCCGGGACAAGGCGCGGATGCGTTCCTGGACCCGGGCAAAGCCTAGCCCCTCGAGATAAGCGAGGCTGGCATCGAAGTACACCCAGTCGGTCATGCTTCCCGTGGAAAGCGTAAACCGGTCCGCCGTAGGTTTCCAGCCATGCTTATAAGGAAGATACTCCTGGTCGCCCGGAACCGATTCGGTGCCTTTGAAAACCGGCCGCAGGGATTCCAGATGATCGCCATCCACGTACATTACGCCTAGGCCCAGCGGGCCTAGCAGCCATTTCCATCCCGAGAACGCCATGTACCGGATACGCGCCGCCTTCACGTCCAGCTTCAGCAAACCGGCGCCTTGGGAGCCATCCACTACGAAGGCAGCGCCCCGCTCCGCGCAGAGCGCGCCCATTTCCGCCAGAGGCAAGGGCATCCCCGTGCACCAATGGACCGCGGAGAGGGCCACCACACGGACGCGGGGCCCGAGCGCATCCCGGAAGCCGGCGAGGAAGGCAGCGGGCGTTTCGGCCATGGGAATGGTTCGTAAGCGAACGCCTTTTTCCGCCCAATGCTCCCAAGGGTAAACGTTACTGGGATACTCGTTCTCCAGGAGCAGAATTTCGTCCCCGGGATCCAAGGACAGGCCATGGGAAATGAAATTCATCCCTTCCGAGGTATGGTGGATTAAGGCGATTTCTCCCGGCCGCGCGCCCAGCAAGGACTCGATGCGCCTTTGGATGGAAGCCCGGACGCCAACGTAGGACCAACCCTTGGCTTCCCCGCCCCTGAGACCGTACTCCTCAAGCCAAGCTCCGACCGCGCGCCGGATCGGATCGCCAACCGGCGTGGTGCCGCAATTGTTCAGCCAAATGAGATTGCGGTTGATCGGGAAATCGGCATGCACCCGGTCCCAATCCGCTTCGCTCGAAGCCGACGGGCCGGAATCCGAAGAGGCCATGGGATTAATTGGGGGTCGGGTTCCCGGCATTCCCGGCAGGGCTTCCGCCGCGCGGATCTCCGTACACCTTTTCGACTTTGTCGCCCTTGAAGGTGATACCCGTGATGAGATTGCCTTTGCTATTCACGTATTCCCAGTTTGTGTCGCCGCCGGTGGTGCGGTCCGGCGCGCCATAGAGCTGGAAAACCATCTCACGGGCCATGCCCACCTCCACGTACCCGTCGAGGAAGGCCTGCTTAACATTTTCCGGTATGCCGAACCCGTTCTGGATGATGTAGTCCTTGCGTTCCTCGGCCGGCAATCCGCGGGAAACCAGCGGACGGGTATAGCCAGTGGCGCAGGCGTCCAGGATAAGGCTGAAAACCACCGCCGAAACGAGTAGACCAGCGCCCGCCCAAAGCGGCAACCGGCGGGGCCTGTGGCCCGGACGCGACTCGGCGCCTTCCCGTTGCTTTCCCTTGGGGCCGGCTGGGTCGATGCTCATGCGATTCCTCCCTGCGATATATCTGAAAAGGCTTCCGGGAAAATATAAGAAGAGAACCCGCGGCCCGAAGGCCTCCTTCCCGATCACGGGCCCAAGGGGAATATTCTAGATTTTCAAGATACGCCTCGCGAGGAGTTGCCGAAGTTGCCCGTCCTCCTTCCCAGAATTTCCCGCATCTTCCTCATCCTGGCCCTGGCCGCGGCCGGCATCAGGAAAGCGCCCGCCGATACCGTTAAGCCCCTTTTGTTCGGGCCCTTCTTCATGAACCAGATCAGCATCACGGGAAGTCCGGCTGGCTATGATTACATCCTCACCAACGGCTTCTATCATTTCCAGGTCGGCTGGATCGAACCCATTGCGCAGGGGAATAGCGGCCTTTTCAGCGAAACATACTTCGAAACCGACGGAAACCTCAACGTTTCCCCCTTCACCTCGGACGTCGGCACCACCTTCAATCTGAAGCCCCTGCGGTACCTGGAACTCGGGCTCAGCTATAACCGCATGATGTTCCACAACTCCATGGTTTCATTCGCCAGCCCGAACGGCTTGCCGGACAAAAGGCTTTATCGTCCCGATGAGATCCTTTCTAGGCGCCAAGAATTGGGCGGCGCGGATATTTTCACCTACCATGCCAACTTCACGTTGGATATGGGACTGGCGCAATTCTATCTCTCGGGATCGCGCACTCTATGGGACATGGACGCGAAGGGCAAGGACTACGTGTACGAATACGGGGACGGTTTGCTGCTGTCCATACGCGACCGCGTGAACTACGCCATGGCCCAGACCACTTTCGATCTTCGGCCCCATTCCGTATTCCACAAAATGTCTTTCGTGGGGCTAGCCTTGAGGGATCAATACTGGGCCACGGAAACATCCAAACTCAAAAAGAATCTGGTATCGGGCGGGATTACCGGAATCCGCCTGGGACAGAATTCCCGTTTCCAGCGCCGCGGACTCGATTTAAGCCTGGGATATTGGACCCTCCACGATCAAATCCCTTCGGGGAATTTCGTGAAGTCGTGGGTGATCATCGCGGATTGGCAGTGGAACATCCACGTGCTTAAGATTTGATCGCTAGCGGCAATTCCGTATTTGGATCCTAATTCCGGGCCTCGCTCGATCCCTCGTCGGCGGATTCCGTTTCGGGAGAACCTTCGGTGCCCGGAGGAAGAACAAGAGGGTGCTTCTCCAAAAGACTCAGGCGCGCGTGCTCTTTGCGGGCCTGCGGCGGCTCGGAGAAGGAAAAATTCTTGAAGCACATCCTGAGGCTGGACAAGGAGTCGTTGTCCGCCAATCCCAGATCGGTCGCCAGCCATTTCCCGTCTAGCTCCTGGTAGGCTTTCACCGCCATGGTCTTCAAACGTTCCCCGTGGGTCCCGTAGAAAACCAAGCTCTTGACCAACACCGGGCTCTTGGATAATTCCACATCCAAGCGGCTGTAAAACGATTGGTACAGAGGCTTCAGCACTATGCTGATTTGATAGGTGGAATCGGTGATACGTAGGCTTTTGCAGGCGGAAAATTCCAAGAAGAAATCCGCCGGCAACTTGAGCATGTCTTCATAGGTGAGCAAGGTGCCGAACACGCCCTTCTTCCATTGCCGGTTGGCGATGCGCCGCACGCGATGCGTTTCTTCGTCCGTGATCCACTGTTCCTTGCCGAAATTCAGGCTCTTGTATTCGAACGCCTTGCGCGCCCCGGTAAGACAAAGCTTGCGCTCACCCAAATCGTCGGCGAACTCGGCGTAGCCTGCCAAGGAATCCTTGCCCGAAGTGAAATCGTCATGAACCATTTCCACCGTGGCCTGATACCGGCCATGGAATTGGTTTTCCAAAGCCTGAGTCAGAAGGGGACGTGCGATTTCATCCTGGCTCGTTCCGGCCGGCTCCGCGAAGGCCGAGCCGGTCCCTGTGATAGAGACGAATAGGATAAAGACTTTTAAATAGCGGATTGGCAGCATGCGAAATTCCAAATCTCGGGTAAACCGGGTCGCCGTTCCCTAAATTATATAATTCGGCACCCATCAGAAACCGCTATCCCGGTCGCAAAAAAGCCCGCAGATCCGCTATCTACGGGCTTTAACTCCAAGTGACGGGCGGCATGTAAGCGCTTGATCGAATGTATCCTTGCGCGCGGCCGAATTTCCGAGCCTCTCCAAGCCGGCTGAGGAGTGAGGAAGGCCATCTTTCCATGGCCTTCCTTTCCTGAATCTCACTCACCCTGGGCCGTAACCTCGATATTGTCCCAGGACTCGTCGGCGGGATTGCTGGATAGGCCCTTGCCGGCCTTCGTATCCGCCTGGCCCGCGGCCAAAGTCTGCCGGATCTTGAGTTCGATCTCCTCGGCCATGGCCCGGTTTTCCTTGAGAAAATCCCTGGCCTTCTCGCGGCCTTGACCGATGCGTTCCTTCCCGTAGGAGAACCAAGTCCCGCTCTTCTGCACGATCTCCATCTCCGTGGCCAAATCCAGAAGGCTGCCCTCGCGGGAGATACCGGTGCCGTAAAGGATGTCGAATTCGCATTGCTTGAAGGGCGCGGCCACCTTGTTCTTCACCACCTTCACCTTGGTACGGCTGCCGATCACCTCTTCCCCTTCCTTGAGGGAAGCGATCTTGCGGATATCCAGGCGCACCGAGGCGTAGAACTTCAAGGCGTTACCGCCGGTGGTGGTCTCCGGATTGCCGAACATCACGCCGATTTTCATGCGCAATTGGTTGATGAAGATAAGGCAGCAATGGGAGCGGTTCAGGATGCCGGTGAGCTTGCGAAGGGCTTGGGACATGAGGCGGGCCTGAAGCCCCATATGGGAATCGCCCATTTCGCCGTTGATTTCGGCCGCCGGCACCAAGGCCGCCACCGAATCAACCACGATCAGATCGATGGCTCCGCTACGGACCAAGGTTTCGCAAATGTCGAGGGCCTGCTCGCCGGTATCGGGCTGGGAGACCAACAGGTTATCGATATCCACGCCCAGTTTACGGGCGTATTGCGCGTCGAAGGCATGCTCGGCATCGATGAAGGCCGCCACGCCGCCGGCACGTTGAGCTTCCGCAATAGCGTGCAGGGTGAGGGTGGTCTTGCCCGAGGATTCCGGTCCAAAAATCTCGACGACGCGCCCCTTAGGTAGCCCGCCTATCCCAAGGCACATATCCAGCTGGATGCAGCCAGTGCTAATGGTCGGGATATCCATGGTCTCCTGGCTACCCAAGGTCATAATTGAACCCTTGCCGTGGTTCTTCTCGATTTGGGCCACGGCAGCGTCCAAAGCCCGCTTCTTGTTGGCGGTTTCTTCGGAAACGGGGGGAGAGGATTTTTTACTGGACATCATGAACTCCTTCTGGAAGGGAGGTGGAAAAGGCGCAGGTGGCCTTTGGGGAATATTTTAGAATATACTGCACATACGTGCAAGGGCATTTTTGGGTAGACGTGATGCTCATACCAGTTGTCCTGAGATCAAGAGCCGGAGTTGATTGAGCGCCCAATAAGCCGAGCGCCAGCGGATGGAATTCCGGTCGCCACGCAGCTTCACCAGGCGGGCATGGGCCCGCTCCTTGGAGGCGACGGCGATCCAAACGGTTCCCACAGACTTCTCCGGGGTACCTCCGGTGGGCCCGGCCACGCCGGTGACCGCGGCCGCGAAATCGGCGCCGGACCGCTCCCGACAGCCACGGGCCATGGCGAGGGCGGTCGCCTCCGAGACCGCGCCATGGGCGGCCAAGATGGCGGGATCGACCCCGAGCAAGTCGGTCTTGGCTTGATTGGAATAGGTGAGATAGCCCTGCCGGAAAACCTCGGAACTGCCCGAAGTTTCCGTAATCAAGAAACCCAGTCCCCCGCCGGTGCAGGATTCGGCTACGGACACCGTGGCTCCCTTGGCCTTGAGGGCGGACACCACGGCCTCGGGAAGGCTGAGGCCTCCCGCATCCACCAGGGATTCCCGCGGAATGGCCGCCAGCATGGAGGCCCAAGCCGCATCGAGCTCGGCGGCGCGTTGTTCCCGCTCCGCAGGAGAGCATAGGACGGAGAGACCCAAGTGCACGCCCCGCTCTTGGGGTAGACTCGAGAAGCGGAAACCCGCAGGCCAAGCGAGGGAAGCGAAAGCTTCGCGCTGCGCGCCTTCGGACCAAGCCCAGGTCCAGGCCTTTTTTTCGAGCAGGATCGAATCCCCGGTAAGGCCGGGAAGCACATGGAGACGGAACATGGCGTCCAGCTCGGCGGGAACTCCCGGGAAGGAATAAGCCGGAATGCCGTTGACTTCGAAGGCGAAGCCGCAGGCCGTACCCGCGGGGTTACGTAACGGGCGCGTTCCGTCCGGGACGAAAGCCTGGTTACGCTGCCCATCGGACAGCATCGGTTTCGGGCGGCCCACGAAAGCGGCCATCCCCCCGAGGAACTCCTCCAGCCAGGCCAGGGCTTCGGCGCTTTCGCGCAAGGGCTTGCCCAACCACGCCGCCACCGCCTGCCGGGTGAGATCATCGCGTGTCGGCCCCAGGCCGCCGGTGAGGATCAAGAGATCCGCGGGCGAAGGGGCATGCCGCCCAGAGGCCAAGTCCAAGGCGCGGCCGATATCCTCTTCATCGTCCGCGACGACCAGCGAGAAGGCCACGGCATGGCCCAAGGGCGACACGATGCGGGAAAGATCGAATTGATTGGTATTCAGGATCTTGCCGCCGAGCAGTTCGTCCCCGATATTGATTACGCCGATTCGCATGGAAGAAATATACCCTACCGCCGGGGACAGGAAGTGGCCCAGATGCGGACGCCGGCGTGCGGCCCATCCCGACGAAGGCGATATCGCGTCACGCGAAGTTGCTACCTTTGCTTCCCAAGCCGATGTGGTCCAAGGCATTGCTCAGAACCTTACCCGCACTTGCGGCCCTCGGGATCGCCCTCGCGTCCATCTGCGCGCGTCCGGCGGAGGCGCAAACCCATAGCGGCATCCCGGAAATCGACTCCCTGCCTTTAAAGGATTGGGGAGGGCCGGACCATCCTCTCCCCTACGGCAAAATCATGATCTTGTCGGCCCTGGTTCCCGGTGCCGGGCAGATTTACGGAAACCATCCCGTGCGGGGCGGCTTCCTGATCGGAATGGAAACCTTGTTGGCCGGCCTTTCGATTTATTCGAACCTGGTGGATATCCCGCATTGGCGCAATCAGGCCAACGATGCCTTGGACCAGGCCGATCTGTTGTTCCTACGGCAAAGCCTGGAGCCCGACAGCGTCGCGGCCTTGGAAGGCCAGCGCCGGAAGCAAATCGCCTTCGCCCGGGATCGCGTGCGCCTGGCCGCGCAGCAACAGGACCTGGCCAATTCCGAATTCGCCTGGGCCATCGGGCTGCACGCTTACGGAATCCTGGATGCGGGGGAGATCGCCTGGCGTAGCCAGCATCGCGATACCGAGCCCCGTTCGGTGCGCCGGGCCATGGCTTGGGGAATGCTCTTCCCCGGTGGCGGCCAACTCTACAATCATCGTTACGGCAAGTTCGGCATGCTTTGGATGACGCTGGGGGCCAGCACGGTTTCCGCCTGGTCGCGGCAGGAAATGGTGGACCTTTTCAATCGCCGCATCGCCATCGCGCGCAGCGAGCAGCCCGCGGGTTCGGAAACCCTGACGGACATGGAGAAGGATAGGACCTTGTACCGCAAGCGGCGTAACCAATATTATTGGGGCATGGCCCTGTTCTACGTTTACGGGGTCCTGGACGGGATGGTGGATGCGGCTCTATCCGATTTCGACGCGCCCGCCAAATTCGCCGTCGCGCCTTCGCCCGATGGCGGATTGGCGGTTTCCTGGCAAGTGCCTTTCTGAAGGATCCTTTTATATCCCATCTTCGCTCGTGGCCTTCCGCCATCTCGCGAGGAACGCCTCCCATTCCTTCTTCGCGTACTCCAATCCCTCCCCCGGGTTAGGCGCTGTTCGCACGTATTCGTCCAGGCACTCGGCGAGGGTCGGAGGTTCGAGATGGCGTATCCAGCGATCGAGGCGGAAATCGAAATACAGCTCGCGATGATCGAGCGGCCATCCCGGCGGGAGCTTTTCCGCCAAGCGGCCCATGAGAGCCGCCGGAAAGCCGGCTTCGGCAAGGGGCAAAAGGAAAGCCGCCCCCGAGGGACCGTCCCAGGCTTTACCCAGGGACCGCAGGACGGATTCCAAAGCCTCCGCTTGGGGCGGAGAAAGGCGCTGGAGCCGGGACTTCGGATCGGAATCGTCCAGGCGGAAAGGTTTGCCCATGTCGGCCAGCATAGCATGGGCGGGGACCGAGTGGCCAGGTCCCGAGAGTGGACGAGGTAAAAACGAAAAGGCCCCGGGGAGGTTTCCCCGAGGCCTGCGCAAACCGACTGGAAACGTTTATGGGCCGGCGGTGAGGGGCTTTTCCCTCACTAGTACCATACTGTTCGCGTCCAGGGCCAATTTGGTGGGATCGATCTTTTCGCCAAGGAAAATGAACAAATGGGCGACATTGCCCGCTTCGCCGGCGATGAACACGTTCCCCTCGACATGCAGCGAGGCGCTATCCAAGCGGACCGCCGTTATCCCCTGCAGGGTGCGCATGTCCGCTTTCCAGCTCCGCTGGGTCATGACGGTCTCTAGGTTCGCCTGAGTCCCCGTATAGGCCGGCGGAGGAAGGGTATCCGCCGGAGGGGGATTGTTCACGACATGGGTGGTGTCCGTCGGCGGATTGTTGTTGGGCTGTTGATCGGGATTCGCCGCCATGGGGTAATTGTCCCGGATGGCCAGCTTCAGCTTATCCGACGGATCCGCGAAGAGGACGTATTTGCTGGCCCCGGCTTTGTCGTAAACGAAGACGTACTGCAAAATCGGATCCTTGATCAGGGACAACGGGTTCACTTCCACGCGGAAATACGCGCCTGTGGAATCCTTGACCACGCCGATGAAGTTGGCGGAAGCGACGAGAGCGGCCTTTACGAGATCCAGGCTACCCATGTAGGGCTGGGGCTGTCCGCCCGGGGGGGGCTGGGTGCAATTCGCCGTGGCCGGATCGCAGGGCTGGGTGCAGTTGGTCCTAGTCGGATCGCAGGGCTGGTTGCAAGTGGTCTTGGTCGGATCACAAGGCTGCGTACAGGTTGCCTTGGTCGGGTCGCAGGGCTGGGGGCAAGTGGTCTTAGTCGGATCGCAAGGCTGCGTACAGGTTGCCTTGGTCGGGTCGCAGGGCTGGTTGCAGGGACCCTTGGTGGAATCGCACGGCGGATTCTGCACTATGGGATTGGTGGCCGGGCATTGCGTTCCGGGCTTGCCGTAGTCCAGCGAAATCGGGCGCATTTCGACGATGGGTACGATGCTGTGGACATCGCCGTAGGAATCGCGGGCCTTGTCCATGATGGCCGGTTGGCCGACGATGTACTGGTCCTCTATCGCGACTACGATGCTCTGGCCCATCTGGAAGGCCATGGAATCGGAATTATGCGCCTGCTTGGAAACGTCCGAGCCGTCCTTCATCGGAAGCAGCTCGAGCTTCAAGACCACCTGGCCGCACATCGGGGAGAGCGCGTTGCTTACGCCCACGCTGTCGTCCTTCACGCGGTAGACGTGGCCGCCCATCGAGACGAAGAAGTAATCGCCATCCTTCAGGCTCAGCTTGGCCGTGACGAACATACGGTAGTTGGCCGCGCCGGACATATAAGTGCGGCTGTAGTTCGTGGTCGGATTGGTGGCCGGGTTGCAAACCTGGCCCGCGGGGCACTGGTTCGGATCGGTGGAGCAATTGGTCTTGGTCGGATCGCAGTTCGTGGTCGTGCACGAGCCCTTGGTGGGGTCGCAAACCGGCTGGTTGTTGACCGGATTGGAAACGAAGCCGCCACCGGTCTTGTCCTGGAAAATCCAGCCTTTCATGCTGCCCTTCGCGCCCGTGAGTCCGATGGTGAAATCGGCCTTGGCTACGCGTCCGCACATCTGGCCGGGCCAGCTAATGTGGATCCCGTTGGTGTCGGACTCCTGGAAGAAGTGGCCGTCCACCACCCAATTGCCCTGGCCGTCGTTGAAGACGTGGCCGCCGGCCTGGGTATGGTGATAAACCTTTCCGTCCGGGGTCTTGTAGGACCAGTCCGCATCGTAGTCGAAGGAACCGTCGGGCTGGCCGCGGAAGTTGGCGCCCGGCACCACGGCGAGGGTATCGCCGAAAGCGCCGATGTAGATCGCCGTAGTGCCGTTGAAGACGATCACCGCGCCGGTGTCCGTGCCCTGCGGCGGCGGCCGATAGCCCATGGAACCAGTATTCGTGGTATTTACGGGATTGTTTACGACTTGGCCCGTGGTACCGCCGTTGGCCGGCAGATAGCGGGAGACGTCTTCGCCGCGGGCGCTGGCCGCGAACTGCCCCATATAAGGCCCGGAACCGAAGTTGATCGAACCTTTGGCCGGCGCCATGATCATGTCGATCGGGCCCTGGAGCAAGGCCATGTTCGGGTCGTAGTGGCCGCGCAGCAACAGGCATTTGCCCGCGTCCGGGCCGCTCTTGAGGGTAACGGGTACGTAGACCTCGCCGGCCATCTCGTTGAAGGCGGTAGGGACGCTATCCATCAGGGTGTCGCCGTTGAACCAAGCCGTGTAATGGACCATCAACGCCTTGCTGGTATCGAGATACAACCGGAAGGAGATGCCGTTCACGTTGGAGCCGATTTGGAACTTGCCGGTGAAGGCGCCTAAGGGGGTGGTGACGCGGGCCCGGGTGCCCGGGTTGTTGTTGGGATCCATGGGATTGAATCCGAGCATCATTTCGATGTCGTCCGGGAAACCGTCTCCGTCGGAATCCTGCCAAATTATCCCCAAAGCTTGCAGCTTCACGAAC
The DNA here is from genome assembly GCA_019509785.1 of Fibrobacterota bacterium. Lineage (NCBI taxonomy): Bacteria > Pseudomonadati > Fibrobacterota > Fibrobacterota bacterium. The sequence continues at coordinate 25,186 of JAEKLQ010000057.1, forward strand.
TCGGCCTTCTTGGTCGCGTCGTCGGCCTTCTTGAAGATGAGGCTATCTGTGCCCTTCGGATCGAGCATGGCTTCCAGGAAGTCGGCGATGCCGTCGCCGTCGGTATCGGTACGGAAATCCGGATACGAATTACGATTGCGGGGATCGGTCTTGTACTTGGCCTCGATTCCGTCGGGAACACCGTCCAGATCCGCATCGGAGAAGGAATTCCCCGTGACCGGTTGCGTGTTGACGAAGTTGGTCTGGGCCGATTGGAGCGCGTTGAAGGCCGCGTCCCCGGTGGGGTAGTTCTTGCAGGCGAAGTATCCGCGCGTGGGTCCGAAATCCGATTCCGCGTAGTAACGATCGGGGCTGAAGCCGTTGGCCAGGAACTGGGTGGCCGAGGTGTCGCGGACGGCGATGGCCTTCCACTGATACACGCCGCCGAAGCCCTTGGCGGAATCGTAAAGCGTGGTGATGGCGTTCTCGAAGATGGTGCGATCCCATCCGGGCAGCTTCAGATCCTGGACGCGGCGCAGGATGGCCGTGGCGTTGCCGCTATCGGGCACGCCGGCTGAATTGAGTTTGAAAGCTTCCCCTTTGGCTTCGTGGTTGGACGCCTTCACGAAGATCAAGGCTCCGTAGGGCGAGCGGCCGAAGCAGAACTTCGGATCCTCGGCGATGCCTACCAGGTAGCCGCCGATACTGTCGAGGGCGGGGCCGTTGAACTTGAAGGTTACCTTCCCGTCGGCGGACATGACCTTGTCCTTCAGGGGCGCGGTCAGGTTGATAGGCATGATTTGCTTGACCGAGATGTTCTTCGCGTCGATGGTTTTGTTGAAGTCCTGCTGGTTGTCGATCTTCTCGCCGCTGACGATGGAAGTGATCAACCACTTGGAACCGTCGTACACCAGGATGAACTTCAGGATCTGATAGGAGGTATCGCTGAGGGAGCCGGCGTCGCAGGATCCGCGATCCTGGAAGTTGCGGCGGCTGTACTTGTCATAGCCGATCATCTTCACGGCCAGCTTGGCGGTATCGCCGACGACGTTGACCGAAGGATCCACCTTGAACTCGTCCTTGGTTTCGAGCTTGATGGGCTCCAAGGCCACGGTCGAAGTCTGTTGCAGCATGCCGGACATGAAGCGATCGTCGTCCTTGGCGGCGTCCATGTTCACCGGGCCCTTGAATTTGGACATGTCGGGTCCGTAACCATAAATCTTGGCATTGTAGGTGAAGCGCGGGCCGGTGGGATCCCAGGTCAGGCTGGTCTGCGCGATGGCCTTGAAGTCCTTGTCGTACACCATGGGCGATTGGCCGGGATTCAGGTAGGCGCTGACCCAGACTTCGTCTCCGCCGCCCTGGGGCAGCACCTTCCAGAGCGAATGCAGCTCGTTGCAACGATCGGCCTTGTCGTAGAACACGGGGGCCGGGAAACCGGCGGCCAGCGAGGCCTTATCGGCGGTTTCCGAGCGGATCTTGTCCAGGAACTCGGTCTTGGACTTGATGGAATTCTCATCGTACATGCGGAAGTTGGGATGGAAGGCCGCGCCGAAGCGGCCGATATCGCCGGACAGGTAGGCGTCGAAGGCCGCTTCCACGGCCAAGGCCACTTGTTGTTCCTTGCCGGTGTTGTCCTTGGCCGCGCCTTCGTAGTCTTTCACCGTGAAGGAGAAGCTGGTCGCGGTCTTGAGGGCCTTGCCGGAAAGATCCAACACGCTTACGGGCAGGGAAACGGTATAGGTCTTCCCCACCTCGAGCGGATCCTTATGGATAAAGTTGGCGCGGGCGCCGTTGACTTCCCAGTAGCCGGTCACGGCCGGCGAGATGGAGGCGTTCTTCAGAACCGAGAAGACTTCCACCGGGCGGTTGAAGCTCACGCCGGGATTCTGGATGGGCTTGAGGGTATCCTTGTCGGCCGGGAAAGTCGAGGCCACTTGGAAATCCACCTTATCCAAATCGGCGGCGGCGGCGGTCACGAAGGTCGCCTTGTATTCCTTTTCGAGGGGATTCTTGGCGAGATCCTTGAGGGTGGTCGGCAGGATCAAGCCGTACTGCGCCCCGGTCGCCAAGGAGGCGACGGACAAGGTCATCACCTTGCTGTCGCCGCTCCAGGAAACCGTCACGCCCGTCGCGGTGTCGGCCAGCACCATCGAGGTCGAGGTATTGGCGGTGTCGATACGTCCCAGGATGACGCCCTTGTAAGAGTCCCGGTTCATGGGCTCGGAGAAGTTCACGTTGATCTTGGCGTTCTTGTCGGGGATCGAACCGACCAGGAAGATGCCATCACTGTTGGCCGAAGCCGCGTCGAACACGCCGACCACGGTCGGGGCGGTGACGTCTTCGATGGCGGTGGCGGTGTCCATCTTGACCACCGTGTCCGCCTTCGGATTCAAGTTGGGGATGGATGTGGTCACCAATTGGAAGGTCTCGAGATCGAGGTACACCGCGAAACCGAAGTATTGGCCTTCGGGCAGGATGGCGGTGTAGTTGCCCAGGGAGTCGGTCCTCAAGGTCGTATCGGCGGCGGTGGTCGCCTTCAGGGAGTTGAAGATGAGGATGGTCGCGCCCGAGAGCGGGATCTCGCTCTTGGTCAGCATGCGGCGTTCGCCGGCGGCGTTGACCGCCAGCTTGCCCAGGATTCCCGCGGCCAGGCTTTTGCCTTCGCCGGTGAGGTAGCCCGTGACGACGCCCTTGCCCTTATTGTTCGCCACCAGGGAGTCGAGCTTGGTGACGATCTTCTTAACGCCCGGGTTGTTTCCCGAATCGTCGGGCGGAGCTACCACCGTCTTCGAGGTTTTGCCGGCTTTCTGCGAGCAAGCGACGAAGGCGAGGGAAGCGGCGCAGGCGGCCGCCACCATGGTCTTACCGAAGAATCTGGAACCGTGCCGCGGGCCGGTCCCCTTGTTTAAGCGGAAGAAGGGAATCATTGCCGATATCTCCATCTGGGTATTCCTGGATCGGTGGTTTGGGACCGAAGACTCTGAGGATTCTAGGGGGTGGGCGCGGAAGCGGCAAACATTTTTTCCTTTCCTTTGACCGTCCTCTATCGCGAGATGGAACGCGCCCTTTCCTTCGGAATCCGCGGTAGTTTTTTCGGAAGCAAGCCTTTACTTTTCCGCCGCCATGTTCCCGGGCGGGGCATTGCTAGATTGGGGCACCCTTCGGCCCCGACCGGGCCGCGGAAGATTCGGCCCAGGCGGCCTGGGATGAAAAGGAGCCGGTATGACCGCGCAAAGCATGACGGGTTACGGGAAGGCGGAGGCGGTAGGCGAAGGCTTCTCCGTTACGGTGGAACTGAAGTCGGTCAACAATCGCTTTCTCGAGTTCCAGGTACGGGCCTCCAAGAACATCCTTCCCCTGGAGCCGCGCCTCAAGCAGGAAATCGGCAAGCATCTTTCCCGCGGCAGCGTGAACTGCCATGTCCAATACGATAGCATCGGGCCCGGCGCGGGGGGCCTATCCTTCAATGAGCCGGTTTTCCGGGCCTATGCGACCTTGCTCCAGGAGGCTCAAAAGCGCCTGGGATTGGAAACCGTGATTAGCGTAACGGATCTGCTTAAAATGCCCGATATGTTGACCGCCGCCGAGACCTCCGAACCGGCGGAGCTCGCCTTGGATCGGATCCTGCCGGTTTTCGAGAAGGCCTGCCGCGAGCTGGTTGCGATGCGGACCAAGGAGGGCGCCGTGCTCTCCGCCGATCTGGAAGCCCGCATCCGCGCCTTTTTCCCGGGCCTCGAAAAGGTGAAGTCGCTGGTGCCCGTGCGCCAGCAGGAATACGTTTCCAAGATGCGCGCCCGCGTGAAGGAAATCGTCGGGGATGCGGCCATCGAGGAAGGCCGCATGGCGACCGAGATCGGAATTCTCGCGGAACGCCTGGACGTCACGGAAGAGATCGTGCGCCTGGAGGCGCATCTGCACCATTTCCTGGAGACCCTGGCGGATCACAAGTCGCCGGGGAAACGCCTGGGATTCCTATTGCAGGAAATGCTGCGCGAAGTGAATACGCTCGGGACGAAAAGCCAATTCCCGGACATGCAGCACTTGTGCGTGGGCTGGAAGGAAGAGCTGGAGATTATCCGGGAGCAGATCCAGAATATCGAATGAGGAAGGTGAAGAAGAGGGTAAAGGGTATAGGGTTAAGGGTTAAGTAAGACGAGGTTTTATACCCTTTACCCTTTACCCTGTACCCTCTACCCTATACCCTTAACTTTTTCCGGAAAGGAATCGGCAGACCCGATCTCAGATTGGCTGGATCTTGGCCTTGATGTCGAGAGTGGTACCATACTCCGCCTTCAAGGATTTATGCACGGCCTCGAGCGTGAGCGGCGTCGTAATAAGATCGATCTCGAGCTCTTGGGCCCGGGTGATTTCCTTGGGCTTAGGCAAATGCCCGTGGCAGAACACGATGGCCACGATGTCGACTTCCTCAGCCACTTCCATCAATCGGATGTGCACGAGGTTGGTGACCAACATGATGTTGGTCAAATCGTCGGTCAATTCGTTGAGATCGGATCCCACGTAGACTAGGTCCACGCTGTCGTGAATCAGTTCGGAATTCACCAAGCTACCCTTGATGGCCTCGATCATAGAACGGAGATCCGCTTGCATACGCCTTTCAGCCCTGAAGGCAATTTGGTAAAACGTCCCAAAAAGTATTAACTACGGGGCTTAAAAAGCAAGATCTACGCATTATTCGCGCTTGGCCGACTTGTCACCCCCTGCCGGGGCCGGGGCGCCGGGGCCGGGACGCTCCGGAACAGGGTTAGGCCTGGTTTTTTGAGTAGATTTCCTGCCGGACTTGTTGACTATCCGGCCCGGCGGGCCTAAGTTAAGGACCATCATGGAGATTCGAATGATTTCAAAGTTCCCCCGCTTTGTTTTGCCCGTCACGGTCGCCCTGTCCATGGCGGCCCTTTTTGGTTGCGCCGGGAGCAAGCACTCCTCCGCCTCCGCCTCGATGAGCGACGCCACCGCCTCCGAGCCGCCCAAGAACCAGAAGCTCGACGATGCCCGCCATTCCGCCGAGGATGCCGAGCAGAAGGCTCATGAGCTTCGCGTGGAAAAGAACCGCAACACTGCCAAGAACGACAAGTAGAGCGGATAATTGTTCTCATTTAACCTGCCCGCGACGGACGATGAAAAGGTCCGGTTAGCGGGCGAAGGCGAAAAGAATTTCATCCGGGTCGAGCGGGCATATGCCGTCAAGCTCCTGACCCGGAACCCCGGCATTACCATCCAAGCCGACGAAGAGCCCAAGGTCAAACAAGCCCAGGCCGCCTTGGAACGCATGCGCGATGCCATGCGGACCGGCCATGATCTGACCGACTTCTATGTGCAAGAGATCGTCGCGGGCGGATCTACGGGCGAAGTGAAGAACGGCGATTTCACTCCGCACCTGGAAAAGCCCATCCTGATCGATCGCTTCGGCAATCCCGTGCAGCCCAAGACGCGCGGACAGGCCCGTTTCATCGGCGTCATCAAGCAGCACGACATCGTACTGGCCGCCGGCCCCGCGGGCACGGGCAAGACCTTCCTGGCGGTGGCCATGGCCGTGCAGGCCCTGGAAAAGAAACTGGTGGAGCGCATCATCCTGGTCAGGCCGGCGGTGGAATCGGGCGAGAGCCTGGGCTTCCTGCCCGGCGCCATCGGCGAAAAGATCGGCCCCTACATGCGGCCCCTCTACGACTCCCTCAGCGTCATGCTGTCGGCGGAAAAGCTGAAGGAGTACTGGGACGGCAACTCCATCGAGATCGCCCCGCTCGCCTACATGCGCGGCCGCACCCTGGGCAAATGCTTCATCATCCTCGACGAAGCCCAGAACACCAGCATCTCCCAGATGAAGATGTTCCTCACCCGCATCGGCATCGGCTCCAAAGCCGTCCTCACCGGCGACGAGACCCAGGTCGATCTCGACAAGTTCGAGAAAAGCGGCTTCGCCCACGCCCGCAAGATCCTCGGAGGCATCGAAGGCATCGGCCAAATCGAACTCTCCGTCGAAGACGTCGTCCGCCACCGCCTGGTGCGCGACATCATCAAAGCCTACGAAAAGAGCGGCTTCCCCGCCTAACGTTCCGGGCGGAAGCGATTCCGCCCCCTCTGCTCCTCGACCGCCTCGAACGATTTCCGGACCGGGAGACGGAACCCCGCCGGACCGCAGGCGCGGGTCTGCGGGGTGGATCGGGCGCGAAAACTGGGACGGCGGGGCCGGGTCTCCTGGCCGCTGAGTTGCGAGCGCCCGCGGCTTGGGGAAGGGTCCGAACGCTTCTACAGAAAGCCCGCGCCAGCCGGCGCGAGACCCACAGTTCGGTTCGCGGGCGTACCTTCCCCAAGCCGCGAAAAGACAGCGCTAGTGGCCAGCGAGCATCCGAAGCGGCACGGAGCCCCGGCACCGCCAGACCCAAACCGAAGCGCCCGCTCCACCCAGCAGCCCCGCGCCAAGCGAAACGCGCGGAGGACCCAACGCTACCCGCGGACGATTTTTCGCGGCGGCCAAACGCGGCCAAACTCTTGCATTCTTTTCCATTCCTTCTTAAATTTCCCCATCCCAAGAGACGAAAAGAAGACGCGCGACATGCAAGATTTTTTCGGTAAGAAGAATTGGCTTGGCCTGCTCCTCGGGGCGGTTTTGCTCGCGATCGGTTTTTATCTCCTGGGCCGAGGGCCGGCCGATAACAAGATCGCCTTGAACGTTGCGCCTTTCATTCTCATCTTCGCCTTCGCGGTGGTCCTTCCCGTCAGCATCCTGATGGGAGGGAAAAAGGAAGAGAAGTAATCAGGGCGTTTAGCTCAGTTGGTTTAGAGCATCTGCTTTACACGCAGAGGGTCGGGGGTTCAAGTCCCTCAACGCCCACCAGCTGTTCCGGAGTGGTAGCTCAATTGGTTAGAGTACTAGCCTGTCACGCTAGGGGTTGCGGGTTCAAGTCCCGTCCATTCCGCCACTGACCCGCCCGGCCGGGGCTCCCGATAAGGGAAGTCCCGGCCCGGGACGGCGTCGGTTTCCTTATTCCTCCTTCTTCTCCCGCCTCCATCTTCCCATCCATTCGACATAGCACGCGATTTCCGCAGTCGCGGACCAACCAATATTTATTTTCGGGTAGCCATGAAGAAATGCCTGTTACCTCCCCAGGAACTGCGACTCCTGGAAAACCTGGAAAGCCACGATCCCTTCTCGTGCCTGGGCTACCATCACGTGGTGGTGAACCGGCAGACTTCGGGAATCCTGCGGGTGTTCAACCCGCGGTTCAAGAAGGTCGAGATCGTGTGGGAGGACGGCGGAGCGCAGGGAGATGTACCGCAAAGCAATTCATTGCCCGGGGACGGCGCGCGCATCGTCACGGCCGAGTGCGAGTACGCATCCGGCACGGGGCTTTTCGAATGCCTGCTTCCCAACCACTTGGAGTTTTTCCCCTACCGGATCCGGGCGACCTCCCATTCCGGCGAAGTGATCGAATACGAGGATCCGTACGCGATCCTGCCCGTGCTTTCCGACTACGACATGTTCCTGATCGGCAAGGGAACGCATTACCAGATTTGGAAGAAGCTGGGCGCGAACCAGGTGCGCCATCACGGCCAGGACGGGGTGCACTTCGCGGTATGGGCGCCCAACGCCAAGGGCGTGGCGGTGATCGGGGATTTCAACGGGTGGAACGGGCGCAGCCATATGCTGCGCAAGCTTTCCTTCTCGGGCATCTGGGAAATCTTCATTCCCGGCATGGCGCATGGATCGAACTACAAGTTCCTGGTGCATGGCGGCAACGGGGCCAAGGTGGAGAAGATGGACCCCTACGCGAAGGAGACCGAACTGCGTCCACGCACGGCGGCCATCATCGCCGATCCTTCGCCTTACGCGTGGGGCGACGCGGCCTGGACCGCGCAGCGCGCGCATGCCAACCGGGACGATAGGCCGATTTCGATTTATGAGGTACATCTGGGATCGTGGCAGAAGGCGCCGGGGCGCGAGTCCGGTTTCCTGACCTATGAGGAATTGGGCGAGCGCCTCATTCCCTACGCCAAGGGTATGGGCTATACGCATCTGGAACTGATGCCGGTGCAGGAGCATCCCCTGGACGAATCGTGGGGATACCAGGTGATCGGCTATTACTCCCCGACCAAACGCTTCGGATCGCCGGTGGGGCTGAAGCGCTTCATCGACAAATGCCATCAGGCCGGGCTGGGCGTGATCCTGGATTGGGTGCCGGCGCATTTCCCCTCGGACTTGCACGGCTTGGACATGTTCGACGGGACCTCATTGTACGCGCATGAGGATCCGCGCAAGGGCAGCCATCCGCAATGGGGCACGCGCATCTTCAATTACTCCCGGCACGAGGTGAGCAATTTCCTGATCGCCAACGCGCTGTATTGGCTGGGCGAGTTCCACGCCGACGGGTTGCGGGTGGACGCGGTGGCATCCATGCTCTACCTCGACTACGCTCGCGAGCATGGGGCCTGGATCCCCAATCCGGACGGGAGCAATACCAACCATGAGGCGGTGGAGTTCCTGAAGCACATGAATTCCCTGGTGGCGCAACATCATCCCCATTGCCTGATGATCGCCGAAGAGAGCTCCGCCTTCCCCGGCGTGACGCATCCCCTGGATCATGGCGGCCTGGGCTTCCATTACAAATGGAACCTGGGCTGGATGAACGATTTCCTCACCTACCTCTCCAAGGACCCGATCTACCGGCGTTACCATCAGGGCCTTTTGACCTTCGAGATGAGCTATGCCTTTTCGGAGCGCTTCACCCTTGTCCTTTCCCACGACGAGGTGGTGCACGGCAAGGGTTCGCTCCCGAACAAGATGCCGGGGGACGAATGGCAGAAGTTCGCCAACGTGCGCTCCGCGTTCACCTACCTGTTCGCCCACCCCGGGAAGAAGCTGCATTTCATGGGCCTGGAAATAGGGCAATGGTCGGAATGGAATCCCGGGGTTTCCCTCGATTGGCATCTCCTGCAAAACGAACGCCATAAGGGCTTGCAGTCCCTGGTGCGGGACCTGAACGGCTTGTACCAAAGCGAGCCGGCCTTGCACGAGCTGGACAGTTCCTACGAGGGCTTCCAATGGGTGGACTTCCACGACCAGGACAACAACATCGTGTCCTTCTTGCGTAAGGGAAAGCACCGCGAGACCGGGGCCCCGGAGCTGATCCTATGCCTGTTCAATTTCAGCCCCATACCCAGGCACAATTACCGGCTAGGGGTTCCCTTGGACGGGAGTTATCTGGAAATCTTCAACAGCGACTCGCAGATCTACGGCGGCGGCAACCTGGGGAACCTGGGCGGCAAAAGGGCGGAGCGCATCCCCATGCATAACTTCCCCTTCTCTTTGCAGTTGACAGCGCCCCCCATAGCGGCTTGTTTCTTCAAGTTCTCCGATGTGATATCCTCGGAGGCCGTAGCGCTTGGCGGTCAAAAGGGCTGACGGGCGCTTCAAGGTGAAGCGGGCGCTTTGGAAAAGCGGGCGCCTTTCCCGGAAGCCGCGGAGGTCGAAGTGCCGCCTACTATTCCTAGCCAGGTCCGGACGAAAAGAAAGCCTGCCGGCCGCGCCATAGCCCTCGCCGCCGCGGCTACGATGCTGTCACTTATGGGCGGATGCGCCCTCCTGCAAGGGTTGCAGGATCGCCTGGGCGTGCTGGGGATGCGCTTCTCCCTCGAACGCGTGGACGTTTCCCATCTGGCCTATCCCACCAGCATACTGAGCGCCGCGGCCGGGGCCTTCTTCCCGGACCGCTCCTTGCTGGGGCAATTCGGCGTGGACATCGTCTGCGGGATCCGCGCCGCGAACAGCCAGGCCGGGCGGGCGGTTTTCGACGGGGCCTTGGGCCGTTTGCGCGTGCAAGACGTCTCGGCTTCGGCGCGCAGCGCCCAAGGGAATATCCCCGCGTTTTCCGTGGGGCCCAATTCGGATACCGTGATCAACGTGACGTTCCCCTTGCGATTGGACAATCCCGTTTTCGCCAAGGCGGCCTGGAAGGCCATCGTGGCCGGGCAGGACGTGCCCTACCGCGTGGACGCGGACATGCGCTACCGCATCCCCGGGGCCGCGGCCTTAGGGTTGCCCGATACGCTGCGGACGGTGACGCTGAACGTGGATAAGGGGAACGTGAACGCGAAAGCGAGCGGCAACCTTATCGACCGTATCCTGGCGGTGATCGATAAGGTGCTTTAGGCGGAAAGGGCCTTGAGGAGCCTGGAGGGAATCGGGCGGTTAGAAGCCCAGCCCTTTCAGGGCTTTCTTCCCTTGTTGCTTGGCCTGATCGGTGGCCTTCTTCTTCTGCTCTTCGGCGGCGGCGGCGGCCTTTTTCTTTTCCGCGTCCGCGGCGGCTTGCACCTGGGCTTTGGCCGAATCCGCCTTGACCTTGGCTTGGCCTTCGAACTTGGCCTTCTCTGCGTTGGCCTGGGCCTTCAATTCGTCCTTCTTCTTTTGCAGGGCATCGTTGAGGGCGTTCTTGGCCCCTCCGGAAGCTTCCGATACCATGCGCTTGCTGTCGACGGCGAAGGTGGGCTTGGCCAGGGTGCCCCCGACCAGGAAGTAGACGATAGCCCGCCCGGCCTTATCCATGGGGACCAGGCTGGCGCCCGAGAGCGCGGAGGCCCCCGGGAGCTTGGATAATTCGGAAGTGAGGGCGCTGCTCGCCCCCGCCAGCGCGCCGCTGGCTCCCGGGGGCAGATGCGATTCCAGATTCAGGTTCAAGGTATTGTCGAAACCGATGGCGCCCGCGGCCAGCACCGCGCCCACCACGGATTCGGAAATGTTCGCATCCTTCACCAGCAGCTTGCCGTTGGAAGCCTCCAAATCAGATTTGAAGCTGGAAAAGGACAGGTCATGGAAGGCCAGGCTTTTGCTGTACTTGGACAAGGCGTCGGATAGCCCTTTGACGAAGCCGGATTCGACCAGCTTCCCGTCCGTCAAGGCGAAGGCGATTTTCCCCGTGAGGTTGTCCGACATCGCCTGAGGCAAGCCGTGGGTGGCGACGTCCATGTTGAGGGTGAGCTTGCCGAAGATGACGCTATCCGCATGCGCCAGGCTCTTCATGATGCGGTTGTTGGCCGGCAGGCGATCGTTCAGGCGCGAGATGAAATCGTTGGCCTCCACATGGTTCACGTCCAGTTTGATGGCCACCTTGGCGTCCGAGGTATCCTTCAGATCGGCCCGCACGTTGGAAGTGAATCCCCCCGTATACAAGGCGCCTTTCATCGCGGTGGTCGCGATGCCGTTGGCCAGGCTGGTATGCGAGGAAAAGCCGGTCATGGCCAGGTTCATCAGTTGCGTCTTGGCCAGCTTCAGGTCTATATCCGCATCCAAATTGGGCAGCTTGGGATAAGCCGTCATGGGCGGCGTGGGCTTTTCCTCTTCCTTGGGTCCGCCCGGCAGAAGCTCGTCGAGATTGAGGAACTCCGAGGTGATCGCCAGCTTGGCTTTGGTGGTTTGGCCCTTCGCCATCTTGGGCATGACCATGGCCAGGTAATTGGCCACCGTGCCGTTCACGTTCAGGTCCGATTGCCCGATATGCACTTGCAGGGCCTCGCCGATCTGATCGTTATCCACCTTCACCTGGCCCGACAGCTTGACCGGCGCGGGCAAGGGCTTTCCTTCCGCGGCCACGCCCTTCAGCTCGATGGTCCCATTGGCCTTGAGGTTCTGCGGCGCCTTGGGATCGAGAGGCCCGGAGGCCGCCAGCTTGGCCTGGATGAGGCCTTCCGCCTTGAGCGATTTGTCGGCCAGGGCCAGCTTTTCCAGCAAAGGCACCAGCTTGCCGAGGTCCAGTACGGCGTCGAGGTTGAAGGCCTTCAAGAGCGGAACGGGCTGGTGCCAGGCGGTGAGCAGGGCGTTCATGTCGACCGGATTCCCGCCCATTGTGAAGGCGAACTTATCCAGCCGGATGCTGTCCCCTTCCACGTTCAGATCCATGTTCATGTTCTCGAGGCCCGCGGGCAGATCGCGATGCGACACGCCGCCGTCCCGGATGGTGAATTTCGCGGTGACATCGGGGATGGAGCCAGAGTCCAGGGTACCCTTGATGTGGGCTTCCAGATCGGCCACTCCCTTGACGCTCAGCTTGGGGATGTCCGGCGAAAGGCTGGCGGGCACTTCCTTGAGTACCGAGGCCAGCTTGATGCCAGGAGCGGAAACGGAAAGATCCACCGCCGGGGGCTTGGTCATGAAATGCGTGGCCTCGCCCTTCACGGTCGCGCGGATGTCCTGGAAGCCCAGCTCCAGCGACTTGATTTGCACCCGCTCCCCGGGCAGGTTCAGATGGATATCGTGCCGCAGGGAGATGCGGATATCGCCTTTGCGCAGCCCCGAAGCGGAATCGCTCACCGAGATCTGCGCGATTTCCAGCTTGCCGCGGGTCTTCACGTCCTCGAGGCGTTGATCGAGATCGAGCGAAACCTGTTGGTTGATCTTTTCCAGGATGATCTCGCGGCCGCTTTGCGCATCGCGATAGCGTACGCGGCCGTTCTCGATCACGAAGGACTTGAGGGCCACGGCGGCCGGGCTTTCCATGACCGCTTTGGCCGTGTCCTTTTTCTGAAGGGTATCCGATTTGCCCAACCCTTCCAGGTTGTTATGGCCGCGGGCGTCCACTTCGTAAAGGATCTCGGGCTCGACCAGCTTGATTTCGTTTACGACGGGGGCGAATCGCAGCAGGGAGAGGAAATCGATGGAGAGGGCCAACTCGCGCAGCTTGATGACCGGATCCTTGGAGAAGCCGGGGGCATTGGCCACGTTGACTTCGGTGACCGAGAGCTTCAGGTTGGGGAAGACGCGGATGGATACGTCCTCCACGCTCACGTCGCGGTTCAGCGCCTCCGAGCCGTGCTTATGCACCAGTTCCTTGATCTTGGCCGGGGGGAAGGCGATCTTGATGGCGAAATACGCCGCCAAACTGAGGACGACCACCAGGACCAGGCCTGCGAGGATGATGCGTTTGAGGACCTTCATGCCTGGGCTCCTGGTAGGTGGGATTCAACGGCAAATCTAGCTTTATCCGCCCTGAAATGAAAAAACGCCGCCCTTGCGGGGCGGCGTCTCGCATCGATCGGAGAGGGATGCTTAGATGGTATTGACTTGCAGCAGGACCGAGCCGGCAGCGGCCTTATCCGTTCCGGTGATCGAAGACATCGTTACCAGGGCCAACTTGCCGCCGGTCGACATCACCAGGAACATGTCGCCCTGGGCCACGGTGGAACCGTGGATCTTGGTTCCGGCGGTGAAAGCCGCCTTGGCCGCTTCCTGATCGGCGGGCTTGGTGGTCACCTTGACCATGTCCACGTCCTGGATCTTGGTCACATCGTAGCTGTTGGTCAGGTTGATGTTGTTGGCGACGCCCGAGGCCCGCGCCATGACGGCGTCTTCCAAATGGAACGCTCCGCCGTAGAACAGGAATACGAGGTCGATCGTCGACTGGGCGGCGTTCGCCTGGGCCGAGGTCAAGGCGGTGCCCGCATCGATATCGATGGCGGAACCGTAAGTCGCATGACCCTGGGCGCCAATGGTCACGGAGGTGCCCGTGGGAAGCGCGGTGTGATGCGAGGTATCGGTCTTGGTGGTATCCTTGTTGTCATTGGTCAAGCAGCCGGTGACCGACAGCGAACTCGCCAGCATCATCGCACCGACGAACATGCCGCCAAGCGTAACCTTCTTCACATTTGCCCAAAACTTCATGCATTGCTCCTTAAGTTGTCCGGTGGATTGCGGATCAACCGGCATAGTATCGCAAAATTAAATAAGAATTCCAGGAGTAGCTAATAAAATCTGACTGAATAAGACTAATTCTTAGTTACCAAACGGGTGGTTTGGGTGGATTCGCTTACTTGGATTCCAATGCCCGGATACGATCGCGTAGGTGGGCCGCCTTTTCGTATTCGAGATTGGCCGCGGCCTCCCGCATTTGCTTGCGAAGCGCTTCCACCTCGGCGGGCAAGGCCTTTTGCGGCTTGCCCTTGGCGTCGGCCTCGTAGGCGGCTTCCTCTTCCGCGACCAGTAAAGCCTTCAGATCAACCGAATAATCCGCATCCGGAACCAATTGCAGGTGCTTGTGGATCTCGCGCTGGACGCTGCGAGGGACCATGCCCGTCCGCGCGTTGGACTCCGCCTGCTTCCGTCGGCGGTTCTCCGTCTCGGTGATGGCGTAACTCATGCTATCTGTCATTTTGTCAGCATACAACAGCACCCTGCCGTTCAGATTACGCGCCGCCCGCCCAATGGTCTGGATCAAGGAGCGATTGGAACGCAAAAAGCCTTCCTTATCGGCATCGAGGATGACCACCAAGGAAACCTCGGGCAAATCCAACCCCTCGCGCAAGAGATTGATCCCAACCAGGATATCGATGGCTCCTTCGCGCAACTCCTTCACGATTTCGCTGCGGGTCAAGGTGTCCGTATCCGAATGCATGTAGCGCACCTTCAGCCCCGCCTGAAGCATGTAGTCCGTCAAGTCCTCGGCGCTGCGCTTGGTCAAGGTGGTAACCAAGGTCCGCTCGCCCCGCCGGGTGCGGATGGCGATCTCGTTGAGGATATCGTCGATCTGGCCCTTGGTCGGCCGTACCTCGATTTCCGGATCGAGCAACCCCGTGGGCCGGATGATTTGTTCCACCACTTCGCCGCCCGTCTTCCGCAATTCATAATCGGCGGGCGTGGCCGATACGAACAAGGTCGCCGGCATCTTGGCCTCGAACTCATGGAACTTCAAAGGCCGGTTGTCCAGGGCGCAAGGCAGTCGGAACCCGTAATTGACCAGGTTTTCCTTACGCGAACGATCGCCGTTGTACATGGCGCCGATTTGGGGAATGCTCACGTGGGACTCATCGATGATGAGCAGGTAATCGTCCCCGAAGAAATCGATCAAGGTCGAGGGCGGCGAGCCCACGGCCCGGTTCTCGATGATGCGCGAATAGTTCTCGACGCCCGGGCAATGCCCCACCTCTTTCAGCATCTCCATATCGTACATCGTTCTCTGATTCAGGCGCTGGGCCTCCAGGAGCTTGTTCTCCGCCGTGAACTTCTTCAGGGTTTCGTCCAACTCGTGACGGATGTCGCGCAGCACGCGGTCCATGCCCTGCTCGCTGGTCACGTAGTGCCGGGCCGGATACACCAACACCTTGTCCAGCTGGGCCTCTTCTTCGCCGGTGATCAGGTTGATGCGCCGGATCTTCTCCACCTCGTCCCCGAAGAATTCGAAGCGGTAGGCGAAATCGTCGTAGGCGGGATGCACTTCCACCACGTCCCCGCGCACCCGGAAGGTTCCGCGCCGGAAATCGAAATCGTTGCGCCCGTAGTAGATGTCCACGAACTTGCGCAACAATTCGTTACGCTCGATGGTGTCCCCCACCTTCACCTCGACCATGGTTTTCTTGTACTCGGTAGGCGATCCCAGGCCGTAAATGCAAGAGACCGAAGCCACCACCACCACGTCCTGGCGCGACATGAGGGACATGGTCGCCCGCAAGCGCAGCTTGTCGATCTCGTCGTTCTGGCTGGAATCCTTCTCGATATAGGTATCGCTGGAAACCACGTAAGCCTCGGGCTGGTAGTAATCGTAGTAGCTGACGAAATACTCCACCGCGTTCTTCGGGAAGAAGGACTTGAATTCCTGGTACAACTGGGCGGCGAGGGTTTTGTTATGCGAAATGATCAAAGTGGGCTTGCCAATGTTCTGGATGACATTGGCCATGGTGAAGGTCTTGCCCGATCCCGTGACCCCCATCAGGGTCTGGTATTTCTCCCCCGATCGGAAGGCGCGGGTGATTTGTTCGATGGCCTGGGGCTGGTCGCCGGCGGGTTTGAACGGGGATTCGAGTTTGAAGAGGGACATGGGTATCAATATACGTTTCGGGTCCGCCGGGAAATGTCAGCAGGGCGCGTCGGGCCGGGGGCGGGGCTTTCTTTTCGCGCGCTGGATTGGGGCGACCGCAGGTTGTGCGGTCCGCGGGCGGGCCCGGACCGGGAGCGCGCCTTGGACTCGGCCCGGACGTCCCCGGGGCTCCGTGCCGCCTCGGATGCTCGCTCGGCGATAATTGGGTCTGTTCACGGGCTGGAGAAGGTTACGCCCGCGCAACCAAGGTATCGGTCTCTCGCCGGCTGGCGCGGGCTTTCGATTCCCTGGATCAGAATCCTTCTCCAGCCCGTGTGCGCTCGCAACTCGGCGGCCCGGAGCCCCGGGGCCGCCCTCTCCGTGGCCGGGCGCGATCCCGGCCCGGACCCGACCGCTCTTCGCGGCCTGAGGCGTGCCGGGGATCCGATCGGGATCGTTCTTCCTCCCCGCGGAAAGTTGCTGGCGCAGATGACCGGACATCGATGGGGGGCGGAGCTGGCCGGGACGGGGGGTCCGGCGCGGCGAGTTAAAGCGGAAGATGGTCAGGGGAAGCGCGCTGGACTAAGGGAATTGCTGGCCCGCGGCAGCCGGCGAGAGACCGGCAGATTGGTTCCGCGGGCGTCCCCTTCCCCTGGCCATCAGGCGATTCGGAGCACCGGCTAGCTTTAGTCGAGCCTCGCCGGACCCACCGGCACGGCCAGACCCACCTCAAATGTTCAGGGAATCTGCGCCAGCAACCGAGTCGCGTCGAAGGACTCGCGGCTCTCGGGATAGGCCTTCACCAGCTTTTGCGCGGTGGCCTTTTCCTTTTCGGTATTCTTCAGTTCGCGGTAGCAGAGAGTCAGCTTCCACAAGGCGTTGGGCACCGAGGGCGCCAAATCGACTTTCTCGTGGCCGGCCACCTTCTCTTCGGGATTCCCGGTCCGCTTGCCGAATTGGGAGACCAGCTTCTCGAGGGTCTCCGTGGCCAGGGCGTAATTCTTGTTTTGGATGTAGCAGGAAGCCAGGCCGTGCAAAGCGCCGGAGGAAACCAGGGGCTGATCCGTATTGCCGCCATCGATTTGCGAGAAGGACTTGATGGCGTCATCGTACTTGGCTTTGGCGTATTGGACCTGGCCCAGCATCAGATTGGCCTTGTCCTGAACCAAGCGCGAGTGGCTGGCTTTCACGAAGGCGTTGAGGAAGCTTTCCGTCGAATCGTACTTGTCCTCGCTGAAGTAAATGTAGGCCTTACCCAGCTCCTTGTTTTCTTTCGCTTGGGATTGCAGGCGATCGCCGTTCCACCATACCCCGACGGCGATGACGACCGCGATGGCCAAGAGGAGGTAGGAGGTTTGCTTGCCGAAGCGGGGCCAGAAAACGTCGAGGAACCATTCGACCAAACCGGCTTCCTTATCCGGTGCCTTGGCTGCCTGGTCTTGCTTGAAAAGGTTCATTCCATCCTCATGTCGACGCTGTGGCGGGGACCGTAGCCCCTTCGAAAAACGGCCCCGAAAGCTAGCTATCCCCCCCTGCCCGGTCAACCGTCCGCCAGATATCCTCGCGATCCCTGGAACGCAAACGGCACGATCCGGGCGGCAAGCGGTTCGGGTATCGAAGGACCTTCGGGTGCCGGTGTGGTATAATCGGCTTGGCCGAAACCGAAAGGGCCAACCGACATGGCCTCCCAGGAAACCGAAGACTCGCAAAATCCCGACCTCTTGTACAAGGAGCTGACCTTGAGCTCCCTGGTCCATGAGGTAACCCGGGTCATGCATTCCGCGGCCACTTTGGATCAAGCCATGCAGGCGTTCCTCCTGGGCGCCGCGGAGTTGACCGGGGCCGAAAGGATGGCCCTCCTCACGTTCAAGGACGGCGAGGCCCGTCTGACTCCGGCCCATGATCTCGGGCTTTCGCCGGAAGTGAAAGCCATCCTCCAAGCAGCCCCTTCCGTAGGACCTGTGAAGGAAGTCCTGATCTCGCAACGGCACCTGCTGGTGGAAGAGGTGCTTCCCGGGGATCCCTTCCTTCCGACCGGGACGGAGCGCTACTTGCTGCTTCCCCTCACCACCCGCATCGCCGAGATCGAGCCCGGCGGGCCCAGTTGCATGTTGCCGGTGGGAGTGCTGTGGCTGGATGCGACGCTTCCCGGTCCCGAACTTACCGGCCAGTCGATTTCCCACCTCTCCGCCTTGTCCCAGCAAGCCAGCCTCATGCTGGAAACCTGGCGCGCCCAGCGCGAACTGGCATCCGCCAACGTCGAACTTAAGCAAGCGAACTTGAAGCTCAACGAGGCGTACGCGGCCTTGAGCCAAGCCCAGAAAATCATCGAGAAGGATTTGGATCGGGCCCGCTCCATCCAGAACAACCTGCTCCCGGCGGCCTTTCCGGAACATCTGCTCAAGCGCGTAGCCTCCCGGTATATTCCCGCGGGCATGGTTGGCGGCGACTATTACGATTGCTTCGAGCTGCCGGGAAACCGGTTGGGGGTGGTGGTGGCCGACGTTTCCGGCCACGGCATCGGGGCGGCGCTGGTGATGTCGATGTTCAAGGCCCTGCTGCGCTCCTTTTCGGAGAATGACCCATCGCCTTGTTCGGTGCTGAACCGCATCAACGCCACCTTCATGACCCAAAGCCTGGGGGCGGCGCAATTCGTCACCGCTTATTACGGGATCTTCGACAAGGCCGTGCGGAGCTACGTCTATTGCAATGCCGGCCACGTCGCGCAACTGCTCCGCCATGAATCCCCGATCGAATCCCGCGCGGAGCTCTTGGAGATGCCCTCCCAGGGCCTGGTGCTGGGCATGTTCGACAATACCTTCCTCACCGACGCCGTCCTTTTGCTGCCGGGCGATGCCCGCCTATTCCTTTTCACCGACGGCATCACGGAAGCGCACGGGACGACCGGCAAGATGTTCGGGGTGGAACCGGTCAAACAGCTGGCAATGGACTCCGCGGCCGAATCGCCCGCGGGAGTGGTCGACGCGCTGATGCGCGCCCGTTGCGATTTCCTGGGCGGCTCGATCCAGGCCACCGGAGAATTGGCGGACGACGCCACCCTTGTTATCATAGACCTGTGAACGCCGCCCCGGGCTTGCTCCACCCCTTTCCGGAATGGGACGACCGTCTCGCCGCCGCGTTCACCACCCGCGACCTCCCTCCCGGCGCGCAACCCCTCGATGCCTATGACCGGCTCAACCTCGGATTCCGTTCCGGCGGCGATGCGGATCGTACGGCAGGGAATTGGAAAGAGGTCCTGGCGGCCTGCCGCCTGGAAGGCCTCCCCTTGGTCCTCCCCCGCATGATCCATGGCGATGCCTGGGCCGATGCCGACGTTCTGATGGATCCGACTCCGCCGTTCCATGCGGATCCGAACCGACCCTTTAATAGCGACGAGGGGAATCCGCCTTCCCGTCCCGGTTTCGCCGCCTGGGAGCCCGAAGGATGCGATGCCCTGGCCGCCGGCGTTCGCGGGCGGGTGCTCGCCGTGACCATGGCCGATTGCCTCACCGCCCTGGTATGGGATCCGGAATCCGCCACCATCGCGGCCGTGCATGCGGGCTGGCGCGGAACGCGGGCGCGCATCCTGCATAAGCTTCTGCGTTCCCTTACCCAAGCGGGGCGCCTGAAGCCGGCCAGCACCTGGGTCGCATTCGGCCCTTGCTTACGGCCCCAATCCCTGGTCGTCGGTCCGGAAGTGGCGGCGCAACTCGATCCCCGCTTCCTCTTCCCCCATGCCGGCCAAGTCCATTTCGACATGCCGGCGGACAATCGGGCGCAAGCGCTGGAAAGCGGAATCGCCCCGGAACATATCCGCGATCTGGGCGGCGATACCCTTTCCGAACCCGGCCGGTACTTCTCGTACCGGCGCGACGGGGCCGCATCGGGACGCCTAGCCGCCTTCATTTGCCTCCGCTGAAAGACGCTTGCCGAAGCGGTATCCGTTGCAAACGATCCCCCAATTACTTATCCTATCGGCTTCGGCCGGCGCCGGATAGGCGCGGTCCCTATTACCCGGAGGAATCATGAAAGCAGCGTGGATTAAATCCCTGGCCCTGGCCGCCGTGGCGGTCGGCTATTCCCATGCCATCTTCGGCATCGGCGGGCAATGGGCCCCGGCACCGGGGCTCGAGGTCAAAGGCAGCTCCGGTACGTTGGTCGGATCGGGCGCGAACGCCATCACCCTCTCCCAGGCCAAGGTCTCGGGGCTGAACGGCTTCGGCGTCAAGCTGTGGATAGACGCGCTGCCCTTAATCGACATCGAAGCCGGTAGTAACGTGCAATGGGGCCTGTACGACGTGACAGTCGCCCAGGGAAATAATTCGCAGAAGCTGACCTTCGACCTGGGCGTTCCCACGGTGGACAAGCCCGGTTTCGCCCGCATCGTCAGCGACGTGACCGTACTCTACCCCTTCCTCAAGCTGCCGCCCCTGGTGCCGGTCAGCATCGTGAAAGTCTACGCCGGCGCCGGCCTTTCCCATGTCATCGCGACCGAGGTCCTGAACCAGAAGTTCGCCGCGAAAGCGGTGGACAAGGCCACGAATTCCGGCGTTGATCCTTCCGCGGCGGATACCCCGGACAAGGTCGCCAAGGTCCTCGTCAACGCCATCAAGGACGAAGGCCTCAAGAGCGGCATCGGATTCCATCTGGAGGCGGGCGCCAAGGCCAAGATCCCGATCATCCCCATCGCCGTCTTCGCCGATATCAAATACCACTTCCTGAGCGCCATGCCCTCGGGCGTGGACGCGAACAGCATGACCTTCGAGTTGGGCGGCGCGCTGGCCTTCTAAGCGGCCCGTACGCCTGGAACGGAAAAGCCGGGGGCCCAGCGCTCCCGGCTTTTTTTTGGCCGGTAAGGAATCGAAGATTGCCTAGGGGCGGGGCGGCCCTAACGGGCCGGGGCCGGAAGTTCTATGGGCCGCGCCATCAACACGTGGCGCGGCAGCATGTTGGACTTGCCCTTCACCTTCACGGCGCGGATGATTTCGTCGAGCATTTCCTGGGTGCAAAGGCTGCGGCCGGTCTGGCGCGGTGTCTTGCCCCAGAGGCTCACGCGCGGCTGTTCGTTCCAGATACTCTCCAGAACCCATTCCAGCTCGGGAACGGCTATGGTAGCGCCGGCCAAGTCCTGCACGATGCGTGAAAGCAAGCTGGGGCTCAGTTCCCAATCATGCAGCAGGGCCGGGAAGGACCACGACTCTTCCAGCTCCTTGTCCAGATACTCCTCCCAACGCACCAGGGCCTGGAGGTAGTTCTCGCTGGGGATGGGCATGTCCACGCAGAAATCCATCCAATGGGCGTGGGACCACAATTTCTTCTCCAAGGTACAGGCGGAAAGGCCGTTGGGGCAAAGCCGCAGGCAAGTCAGGGCGCGCGCGCGGAGTTCATTGCCCGTGAAATAGGTCGGGGCGGCGAGCAGAACCGCTTCGGGCACGTTCACGTTGATGGAACGCAACGGGGCGCGATGCACCTGCATGAAGCACGCGTCCTTGTTCGGCTTGGCCGGCGCCGTCCACCAGGAAAGATAGTCGTTAGGGCTGTAGAGTATCTCGCGTCCGGTCCCCAGGTCCCGGCCATAGAAGCGCACGCGATCCTCGTGCATGCCCATGAACTCCACCAGCGCGGTCTCCGCCTCGCCCAAGCGCAAGGCCAGGACCTCTTCGAGCTGGGTCGGGAAGTCGGTCTCCTTCATGTAGATCTCGTAGACGCTTCCCTCGGGCTGCGCCGTCTCATGCAGGAAATAGGACATGAAGCGCCCGAAGGTGGATGGGTAATCGTTGGCCGGATAGGACCAATGATAGCCGCGGCTCTCCAGGGGTCCGAGGAAGGTTCCCCGGTGCTTTTTTTCCTCGAACCGCTCGGGCTGGGAAAGGGCGAAAGTGCAAACCTTCTGCCATTCCAGGCCCAACAGGTTCGCTTGCTGGGAGACGGGGAATTTGTACTTGCGCTTCACGTATGGCACCCTCGACCCGAGGCCTTGCGCTCCAAGCGCCGCCGGGGTCAGACACAGGGTACGGGGTGGGCGCGGAGGGCGTAAAGACCGGGATTGAGGTTGGGCCGCGAAGCTCAAATACCGAAAGGGATGGGGATTCCTCGGGACAGGGCGACTAATCCGTTATATTATGCCCAAATGCGGGGAAGCCTGAGCCGATCGCAACTCTTCGCCACCTGCCTGCTTCTCGGCCTACCGGGTTGCCTGGTTCCGAATGGTCCTTTGGCCGCCTCGGTTTCCGATATCAAACCGGGCGAATGGTTCGAAGTCCCGGATTCCAAATTGGAAAAGGTCGTGCCCGCCGTCGTGCCGGAAGGGAGTTGGAACGGGTTCCAGGCCATCATGCAATCCTGGAGCGGGGGCGCGCTGGACTCTAAGCGGGAAAGGCTTATCGTTTGGGGAGGGGGCCACCACGACTATTCCGGCAATGAAATCTACGCCTTCGATCTGAACAAGCTGGCCTGGTCCAGGCTTACCGATCCCAGCCAGGACGTGGGCGGGGATGAATCGACGGGGGAGTATCCGGACGGCAAGCCGCGTTCCCGGCATACCTACAACTACATCCAATACGTTCCCGCCATCGATCGTTTCTGCACCCTGGGCGGCCAGGGGATGTTCCCTTCCGGCCAGGTGGGGACCGATGCCACGCATTGCTTCGACTTCGAGACCTCGGCCTGGGAAAGGAAGGGCGCGGGCGCGAAAGGATCCATCGGCGGCATATCCGGAGTGGATGAATCCACGGGCAAGGTCTATATGCATACCTCGGGCAGCAATGCGCGCCTATTGATTTGGGATCCGAAGAGCGACACCTGGTCGGCGCACGCGAATTATCCCGATGGGTGGTTCGGGTACTATTTCACGGGGTCAGTGGGCGGAGGCTACTTCATCGCCATCGGTACCGATAATAACGGCAAAGCCAGCGTGCTTACCTGGAACCTGGCCTCCCCGGATGCGGCGCCGCGCATCTCGGATGCGCCCGCCGACGTAGAACCGGCCGCAAAACCCAATCCCGGATTCACCTACGACTCCAAGCGGAACCTGTTCGTGGCCTGGGCGGGAGGCGCGCAGCTTTGGACATATAACCCGGTATCTTCCGGTTGGGATAAGGTCCCCGTCTCCCTTACCAATAAAGTTGTTCCCACCTCGGCCGAATCCCTGGGCACTTTCGGCCGTTTCCGATACGTTCCGTCCAAGGACGTTTTCGTGGGCGTAAACCGCACTTCCGAGAACGTTTGGATCTTCCGGATGCCGGCTTCCATCCCTTTGGCGGCCTCCAAAAATCCCGGGAATGGGTTCGGCGTGCTGCGCATGGCAAAACCCTCTTGGGCACGGGCGTATAGGCCGGATGGCCGGCTAAGGAAGATAAGGCCGCAGGGCGATGCGCTCGACACCCGCATCCGTACCCACGAATAGGAATCCGTCCGCCACCGTCACGCAGGTGACCTTGGTCCCGGGAATGCCGTCGACCAGCCGGAAGTCGTTCCAGAGTTGCTTGCGCACGTCGTAAGCCGCCACCCCGTCGGCATAGGCCACGTAGAGGATATCCCCATCGAAGCGCAAGCGGAACGGGGCGTTGCGCTCCAGCAACACCTTGGGCAATTGCTTGCGGGGCTTCGCCATGACGCGGTTCTCGTAGATCCAATACAGGGTGGTATCGTGGTACACGACCGACGGATTGGGCACGTTGCTGGCCTCGGGCACGTCCTTGGAGGAAACCGCGTTGAGGCTTTTCCAGGCTCCGTTCTGGAAAACCTGCAGGCCATAGCGCGTAGCCGCCCAAAGATCCTTGTCCTTGGATGAAAGTTCGAAAACCTCCACGCCGCCGGATACGGGCAACTCGCCCAAGGTCTTGATCTCTTCCCTATCCGGGGACTCCAGATAACAAACGCCGCGCTCGGTGGCGGCATATAGGTTGCCCTCGTGCACGTGCAGGAAATTCACGCGCACGTCAACGCTGCCCATCAGATGCCGGTAAGTGAGGAACATGCCGGTACGGGGATCATGGCGTACGATGCCCTTGTCGGTCGCCAACCAGATGTAATCCTTCCATCCCTTCACGTCGCGCACGCAGCCGTCCCCGAAGCCGCTCTCCAAGGTGGCCGGATAGGCCTTCCATCCGGTCAGGTCGCTCTTGGCCTTTACCAGCGAGCCGTTGCTTTGGCCGGTGATGGAGTTGCCGCCCACCACGCCGTAATCCGCCGGGCAGGAACCGAACCAAAGCTGCCCGCCTTCGGCTTGGATGACCGAGGTGGCGGGGAAGTCGAGCCCGAAGCGGAAAGAGGATGCCTGTTTCCGGCGCAACGATCCATAGTAGGGGCCCAGGCCGTCGGTGAGGACCCAGAGGTTGTCGTAGTCGAAGACCTTCGCCTGCGTGATGGGCGCCCGGCGCATGTATTTGTCCCGGATGGCGTCCCCCAGGAAGAAGTCGTTCTCGGAAAGGGTAAGCCCGGTGAGGTCGGCCGGCTTTCCCACGTCGTTGGCGGCGTTCCACTCGTCCAGACTGGCGTCGGTAAAGCGGCGGAAGGCTGGGTTGTACTCCAGCAAAGCGCCGCCCGCCAGCACGGCATAGAGCTTGGACCGGGAAGACGAGTAACGGATGGATTGGATGGGCCGGCCCACGTTCAGGTTATCCACCCAGGCCTGGCGCCGATAATCGTAACAGAGGACCCCGCCTTCGGTGAGCAAGTAGGCCATCTTGGAATCGCCCACCACTTGGGTCGGGGACTTGTGGGTGGAGATGAAAAGGAGATCGCGGGTCTGGAGATTGGCCGCGTGGCTAACGGAGAGGGCCGACAACGCCGCCCAGGCCGCGGCCATCGCGGAGGCTATGCGAATATTCATCCAAGATCCCCTGCAGATCGAAGCCTGAAAAACGTTGTCCGACAAGATCCATATCCTGGCGCAGTTTGGCAAGTTGGCTCTCGTCCTGCACCAGTAAAAGGCGAAGCGCTTGGGCCTTAAGGCCGGGCAGTTCGAGCCCGAGCTCGCCATAGATGGCAACGGCGCGGGCATTGGCTTCCAACGCCTCGTCGCGCCGGCCGAGCGAGAACAGGCACAGGGCGGATTGGTTCATGCAGGCCGCGACCTTGGCCAGGCGGCCTTGCTCGCGATAAGAATCGCCGGATTGCCGCCATAGCGAATCGGCCAGGGCGAAATCCTTGCGGGACATGGCCGCCAAGGCGTCGATGGAAGGGGTTTTACGTTTCCCCGCCAGCTTACGCCAACTTTCCAGTTCGCCTGCCCAAGAGGAAGGCTCGCGGCTTTGGATCAAGTAGCGCAAGCGATCCCCGCGCATGGGAACCTCGCGACCCGCATCCCCTTTGGCCAGCCGCAAGGCCGAATCGACCAGGCTTACCGCCTGATCGACATGGCGGCGGGCGAATGCGGTTTGGGATCGCTTCCAATACCACAGGGATCGCAGGCCCTTGTCCCGCACCACTAAGCCCTCCAGCATACGGTCCGCCTCGTCCTCTTCCCCGGTTTCCATTTCCAGATCGGCCAGGTTGAGGGTGGCCTTCGCGATCCACTCTTCCTTGCCCTTGAGGACCGCGTCCTGCAGGGCCTTGGCGAAGAACATGCGGGCGAGATCGAATTTGCCGGCGGAATAGGCGGAGATGCCGCGCTCTGCGTACTTGGGGGAATCGTCTGCGCGTGCGGTCGCGGCGAACGCCAACAACGTCAGCGCGGCGAGCGCAATTCTTAAGGCTGCCGTTCTCCCGGCCGGCACCCTCGCGGACCGCATTCTCATGGCCCGGCCTCGTTCAACAGCACGGGATACTCGCCCTTCTTATGCATCCTCCCGCGGATGAACCAGAAGGATGAGACCGCATCCATCAAGTCGCCGGCTTGGTCCAGCTTGCCCGCGCCCTGAAGCATGATCTGATCCATGCGGCGCAGGATGGTCTCCCCGTGATCGGCCAGGACGTTGGCTTGCGCGCCCAGGCGCTCGGTCTCCTCGGCGGTTTTCACCAGGCGTTCCGATGCGGTATCGGCGCGGGCCAGTATCCCGTTCAAGGAGGCATGCAGGGTATCGGCCATGGTACCCACCCGGCCCATCACCTTGCGGCCCTCGGTGACGGCCGTATCCACGTTGTTCACCCCTGCCAGCATCCGATCGTAAAGTTCGCGAGAGCCCAGCAAGGCCCCCACCGTGGTATGCGGATCCTTGCTCATCACCACCACCTGATCGATGCTGTTGATCAGCTGGTCCATCTTCCCCATCAAGGCCGTCAGGCCGGTGAGCACGGTTTCGATATCGCGGGAGTTGGATACCATCAAGGTGTCCCCGTCTTTCAGGATCTCGCCGCCGGGGCCCTGGGTTTCGATGTTGACCACCCGGTCCGAGACCAGGTTCTTGTCGCGCAGGGCGAAGGCCACCGATCGGCGCGTGATGAAATCCTGGAACTTGCGATCGATGGTGAGGTTGAGGACCACCTTGCCCTGGGATACGTCATGCCCCCCATGGCTCAGAAGGTTCAAGGACTCCACGCTGCCGATCTTGACGCCGTTGAAAAGCACGTCGGCGCCGGGGCGCAGGCCCACCCCGCTATCGAACACGGCCGCGAGGGAGTAGCGTATCTCGAACATGCCCTTGTGCGCGAAGAGCAGGCCCAAGCCCACCATGAAGGTGATCGCCGCCGTGGCTACGAAGAAGCCGGCCAGCAAATCCCGATGGCGATGCAGCTCCAGCTTCATGCGGGAGCCTCCCCGGTCATGGCCGCTTCCTGCTCCAGTTGGCGGAAGAGGAATTCGACGAAGCTATCCTGGCAATTCTTGAGCTGCTCGAAGTTCATCGGTTGCAGCAGTTCGCCTTCCTTGAGCACGCCGATCTCGCCGCCCAACTCGCGCGCGGCGAGCAAATCGTGGGTCACCAGCACCATGGAAACGTGGTTGATACGGCGGATGTTGGCGATGAGGGCGAGAAGCACGCTGCGGCTGATGCGATCCAGGCCGGCCGTGGGCTCGTCCATGAGGATGAGCTTGGGCCGCATGATCATGGCGCGGGCCACCGCGGCGCGTTTCAGGATCCCCAGGCTCACGTTGGCGGGATATTGATGCTGATGATCCTTGATGAGCAGCATCTCCAGCGCATTATCCACCCGGTAGCGTATCTCGTCCTCATCCCCGATGTTGTGGTAGATGAGGGGCAAGGCCACGTTCTCGAAAATGGTCTTGTTGGAGATCAGCGCCGGGTTCTGGAAAACGAAACCGACTTCCTTCTTCAGATCGTTGAAGGCCGCGGCGTTGAGCCCGGATATGTCCCGGCCCAGAAGGCGGATCACGCCGGCATCGGGCTTTTCCAATCCGATCAAAAGGCGCAGCAAGGTGCTCTTGCCCTGGCCCGACAGGCCGCAGATGACCAGGATCTGCCCCGGCAGGACGTGGAAGTTGACGCGCCGGAGGATGGGTTCCTGCCCTGCGTAACCGAAGCGCAGGTTGTGGACCGAAGCGATTACGCTCATCCCGCGCTCGTTCATAGGATCCTCAGATTGGCCAGCAGCGGCACGGCGAAAAGCACGTCGAACAAGGTGATGCACACGAAGCTGTTCACGACCCCCAGGGTCGTCGCTTTGGGCACCGCGCGGATATCGTTCGTTACCGCCATGCCGTGGAAGCAGGCGATCACGGACACCAGCATGCCGAAGGTTACCGGCTTGATGATCCCGAGCACCCCGTCCATCACGCCCATGGAGGCCAGGATGCGCTCCAGGAAAAGCGACAACGAGAGCTGCACCTCGGCGAAATCGGAAAGGAACAGGGAGAGCATCTTCACGACCAGGTAACCGCCGAAGATGGCCACCAGGTTGAAGATGACCGTGAGGCAGAACATGGAAAGCATGGTGGCCGCGAAGCTGGGGAACACCAGGTATCGGACCGGATCGATGCCCATGGTCTTGAGCGCGTCGATCTCCTGCTGCACCTTCATATTGCCGAGGTAGGTGGAAAGCGCCGATCCCGTGCGGCCGGCCACCAGGAAGGCGGTGAACAAGGGCCCCACCTCGCGTATCACCACCAGCACCATCACGTTGCCGAAATAGTCGCCCGCGCCGATCTTGGGCATCACGGTCGCGGCCTGCAGGATGGTGGCGCTGCCGATGACCAGGGCCAGGAAGGCGACCAAGGGGATCGCCTCCACCCCGGTGAAGTAGATCTGGGAGATCAGGTGGTCCATGGCCTGCCGGCGATTGCCGACCTTGTGCACGGCGCACCAGGAGGCCTGCAGCCCCAACTCCATCAATTGGCCGACATAGGACTTGCGGTAACGCAGGCCCATCCAGGCAAGCAAACGGGTCATCCCGGTGATTGTACCACCCGGCCGGGGGAATTAGCGGTTGGCGCGGAGTTTGAGACTGGCGGGATTTAAAGCGGGTTTGGGATTTTGGAGATGGGTTAAGGGTACAGGGTAAAGGGTAAAGGGTTAGAGTATGGCATTTCCCGCTTTTTCTTAACCCTTTACCCTGTACCCTTAACCCTATACCCTGTCTTCGCCGGCCAAGAGCAACCCGATCTGATCGAGAACCTCTTCCCTGCCCGACTTGGTGTCCGCGCTCGTCAGTAACGGCGGCTCCGGAAGGCCGTGGAACTTCATGATCGAATCCAGCGACTTGCGCAGTTCGCCCTTGGAAAGCTTATCGCCCTTGGTCGCCACAGCCAGGATGGGGACGTCGAACCCTTGCAACCATTGCAGGGCCTCGCGATCGACCGCGCTATCGGCGATGCGGGAATCGATCAGGTAGAGCAGGCCGCGCAATTGCTTGTTCCCCCGGAAGAAGGATTCGATGGCTTCTTCCATGGAACGTTTCTCGGCGCGGCCGATCTTGGCGTAGCCGAAACCGGGGATGTCCACCAAATGGAAGGCCGATCCCGCCGGCCCGCTTTTGTTGATGAGGAAAAAGTTGATCAAGCGCGTCTTACCGGGCACCTGGCTGGTCTTGACCAATTGCTTGCGCTGGACCAGCATGTTCAGCAAAGACGATTTGCCCACGTTGGATCGCCCGGCGACGGCGATTTGCGGCAGGCCGCTGGATGGGAACTCGGCCGGCGCGGATGCCGAAGTCACGAACTCGGCGGAATGGATCTGCATGCGGGGGAGGGCCTTCAGCCCACTTCGACGCGGCCCTCGAGGGCCCGCTGCACGGTGAGTTCGTCCACGTATTCCAGTTCCGATCCCACCGGGATGCCGCGCGCCAGGCGGGAGACCTTGGCGGGAGTGCCTTGCAGCTTCTGGGCGATATAGGTGGCGGTGGCTTCGCCTTCGGCGTTGGTGTTGAGGGCGAGGATCAGTTCCACGCGGCCCTTGGAAGCCCCCGCCGCGGCGCGTTCCCAAAGGCGGGCGAAATTGAGATCGCCCGGGCCGATGCCGTCCAACGGGGAAATGCTTCCGCCCAAGACATGATAGATGCCCGGAAAAGTGCCCGATCGTTCGAAAGCGAGGATATCGGCGGGTTTCTCGACCACGCAGATGAGGTCGCGTTGGCGCCGCTCGCTCGCGCAAATGCGGCAGACCTCGCGTTCGGTGTAGTTGCCGCATTCGGAGCAGGCGTGGATGCGGGCCTTGGCATCGGTCAGGGCCCGGGCCAATTCCTGCACGGGCCCGGAGTCCTGGGACAAGAGATGGTAAGCCAAGCGCTGGGCCGTCTTGCGGCCGATGGAGGGCAGCCCGGCAAGATGATTAATGAGGTTCTCGATGACGGATTCCCTCGCGTCGGCTTCGGACATGGGGATTAAAATACTCATTATCCTCCGCCTGTCCCTCCCGGCGGAGCCGCGCCCGGTGTTTTCCGGCCTTCCTTTTTGTTAAATTCACCTCCGCTTTACCGCATTCGATTACTTCCGGAGGCGAACCCGTCCGCTTGACCATGCGCTCGCACCCTTCCCAAAGCTTCCCTAGCGTCGCCGCCTTGCCCTTTACCGTCACGGCACCCTTTGCGGCCGCGGTCAGAACGCGCCTCGCCACCGGAAAACGCGGCCCAATCTTCCTGGTGGCGATCGCTATCGCGGCCATGGTCGTTTCCGGAGCCTGGGCTGCCGCTCCGGCCAACCTCTCCGTTCCCGACTCCCAGCCCGCCCGCGATCCTTTCCTGTCGCCGCCTCCCGGCGCCGCGGTCCAGGATTCGGCCGCGCCTATGCAAGCGGCCGTGAAGCTTTCCACCCAGGGCGCCTTCACTTCCCAGGCCGCCCGCGTTGGGGACTCGTTGGACTACGTGGTCTCGGTGGAATGGGAGGATACCCAGGTCCCGGTCATGGTGCTGGCTCCCGATAGCGTGGAGTTCCCGGGTTTCAAGATCCTGGGGCAGGCCACCCAGCACTCGAAACTGGCCAATGGCCAAACCGTTCGGAACCATACGGACTTCATCTACAAGCTGCGGGCCGCCAGCCAGGGCCCGGGCAAGGCCGCTTCGCTTAAGGTCCGCTATCTCTCCGGTTTGTCCCAACGGGAAGAAGCCGTCTTCGTTCCCTCCGCCCTGATCGATATCGGTCCGGCCCCGGTGCGGTTGCTGGACATGCTTTGGTTCAAGCTCCTGCTCTGGATCGCCATCTTGGCCGCGGCCGTGGCCGCGGGTTGGGCCAGCTTCAGGCTCGCGGCCCGCAAGCGGATGGAAGCCCGGCCGAGGCGCGCCGATCTTCGCCCCCAAGTGGACGCCTTGAAATCCCGGCTGCGGACCGTCCAGAACAACGCGGAAGCCAGCAAAGCCGTCCTGATGGAAATGGAAGCGATAGCGACCGCCTTCCTCTTGGAGGAATTAGGCGAAACCAAACCGGCAAGCGAAACGAAACCGGCCCGCTTTGAGTCCCTGGCAGACGCTTACTTGTCCAAAGGCGGCGGCGGAGCGACGGGTCGCGAAGCGGCGGATTGGGCCAAGCTCAAGGAATTGTTCCGGCATGCCCGCTTCGCGGGCGGCTACAAGGAGCCGCACGAGCTCCAGGACGCGTTCAAGACTTTCAGGAAATGCCTCAAGATGCAAACGGAGGACGAACTATGACCAACGGGACCAAGGTGGATATCCAAGCCATCACCGAAAAGGTGAAGCGCGAAGGCGCCTTCATCCAGAAGATCCTGGACGAAGTGGGGCGCACCGTGATCGGGCAGCGCAACATGCTGGAAAAGCTGATCATCGGGCTGTTGGCCGACGGCCACGTTTTGCTCGAAGGCGTGCCGGGCCTGGCCAAGACCACGGCCGTGAAGTCGCTGGCGAATGCCATCAACTGCCACTTCAGCCGCATCCAGTTCACCCCGGATCTGCTGCCCGCCGATCTCATCGGCACCCTCATCTTCAATCCCAAGTCCGGGGACTTCCACGTCAAGCGCGGGCCCATCTTCGCCAACATCGTGCTGGCGGACGAAATCAACCGCGCCCCGTCCAAGGTGCAATCTGCCTTGCTGGAGGCAATGCAAGAGAAGCACGTGACCATCGGGGACACCACTTACCCGCTACCGCCACTCTTTTTGGTGCTCGCGACCCAGAACCCTTTGGAACAGGAAGGCACCTATCCTCTGCCCGAAGCGCAGGTGGATCGCTTCATGCTCAAGGTCACCCTCACCTACCCCACCAAGGAAGAGGAGAAGGCCATCGTGAACCTGGTATCGGGCAAGGGCCTGCATACGGCCGAGAAGATGGCTACCGAGGAGGACATCCTCAGGGCCCGGTCCACGGTGGGCGAAGTATACATGGACGACAAGATCATGGACTACATCATCAACCTGGTGGGGGCCACGCGCGATCCCGTCGGACATGGCATCAAGGACGTCGCCGGGCTGATCGAGTTCGGTTGCTCGCCGCGGACCAGCATCAGCCTGGCCAAGGCTTCCAAGGCCCACGCCTTGATCCGCGGCCGGGGTTACGTGACCCCGGAAGACGTGAAGGCGATCGGGATGGACGTGATGAAGCATCGCCTGATCCTGAGCTACGAGGCCGAAGCGGAGGAAGTGAAGGCGGAGAACGTGGTGCAACGGGTATTCGATTCGGTAGAGGTCCCGTAAGGATATTCCGGCAACGGGAGCCGCATCAGCATGATACCGAAAGAAGTCCTGAAAAAAGTCCATCAGATCGAGATCCGCACCACGGGCATCGTCAATTCCGTGCTCGCTGGCGCGTACTCGTCGTCCTTCAAGGGCCAGGGGATGGAATTCGCCGAAGTGCGCGAATACGTGCCCGGGGACGAGATCCGCTCTATCGATTGGAACGTGACCGCGCGGCACGGGACGCCCTTCATCAAGAAATTCACCGAGGAGCGCGAGCTCACCGTGATCCTGGTGGTGGACGCATCCTCATCGGGGGACTTCGGCAGCCAAGGGGAGATGAAAGGCGAGGTGATGGCCACCCTGAGCGCCTTGCTCGCCTTCTCGGCCACGCACAACAACGACCGGGTGGGATTACTCATCTTCACCTCCCAGATCGAGATGTACATCCCGCCCAAGAAGGGCCGCCGCCACGTGCTGCGCGTCATCCGCGAGCTGCTGTATTTCAAGCCCAAGGAACGGGGGACCAATCTGGCCCTGGCCCTGGAGTACCTCAACAAGATCCAGAGCCGCCGCGCCGTCGTCTTCGTGGTCTCCGACTTCGCCACCGGAGATTTCGAAAAGCCCATCAAGGCCCTGATGCGCAAGCACGACGGAGTGGCCATCACGGTATGGGATCCGCGCGAGCGCGAAATGCCGGACGTGGGCTTCATCGAGCTGGAGGATGCGGAAACCGGCGAGATCATCCTGGTGGATACGGGCGACGAGGACTTCCGCAAGACCTTCAAGAAGGAAACCCAGCGGGAGAGTTCGCAATTGAAGCGGCTGTTCCGGCGCATGCGCATCGATTTCGTCGAGATCGTCATCCAACCGAAGTACGACGACACCATCCACCCACTGCTCGAGTATTTCCGCAAGAGGGCTTCCAAGCTACGATGAACCAGGGAAACTTTTTCCGTATCGCCGCGGCATTGACGGCGCTATCCCTTTCGGCCTGCGATCCTTCCCGCGGCGGGATGACGCGCGAGCAATACCGCTCCGCCGCCACCGCCCTGTTCGAGCGCCAGCTGTACAAAGAGACCATCGACATGTACCAGCGCTACCTGGACTCCCCCGCCCTCACGCCGGAGGATGCGCCCAACGTACTGTACCAGATGGGCGTCATCTACCAGGACAACCTGATGGATACGCGCGGAGCCTTGGCCGAATTCACCTTGGTCAAGGCGCTCTACCCGGATCAGACCTTCGGGAACCAGTTGGGCAAACGGATGGTGGCCGCCTTGGAAGGCATGGGCCGCAGCACGGACGCCAGCCAGGCCCGCGCGCGCATCACCGATCTGAATCCGGATACCGCCGCCCAAGGCTTCCATGAAGGCGCCGTGGTCGCCGACGTGGACGGCCGCAAGATCACCCTGGGAGAAATCAAGGCCATGGTGGGCAAGCTCCCGGAGGCGCCCCTGGAACTCAACCAACTGGTGCGGGAATACGTGGCCCAGATCCTCATCGCCGACGCGGCCCGCCGCAAGGGCCTGGCCGATAAGCCCGAGGTCAAGCTGCGCCTGGGCCAGGTGGAAAACCAGATCCTCACCCAGGCCGGGCTGATGGACGAAATCAAGATAGCCCCTCCCGGCGGCAATGATCTCAAGTATTACTTCGAGGCCAACAAAGCGCGCTATCTGCAAGGCGCGGATTCGACCGCGACCTTCGAGAAGCTGCTGCCTCGCGTCCAAGCCGATTGGGCCCGGGAAAAGCAAGGCGCAGCCTACCAGCAATACGTCGAACGCCTGCTGCAGGCGGGCAAGGTACAGTTCTTCAGCGCTTCGCCGGGAAGCTCCGCGACCCCAGGAGCCGCCGCCTCCAAATGAACCCTACGCTTGACATCTCTTCCCAGGTCGATCATTCCGAGATCACCATCGGCGATCGGGTGCATTACGAGATCAAGGTGGTCTATCCCAAGGATGGGAACCTGGTGCTCCCTTCCGTGCTGGGAAACCTGGGTTCCTTCGAGGTCAAGGATTACCAGGCCTCGGAACCCAAGGACGCGGGCAATCTCAAGATCCAGACCTGGCGCTTCGATCTTTCCACCTTCACGGTGGGCAAGTACACCATTCCGCCGCAGATCATCGAGTATCGCGAGGGCAAGGATACCACCGCCCGCATCTTCTACACCCAGCCCATCGAGCTCAACGTCAAGCGCACTTCGCCAGAAACGGTGAAGGACATCGCCGATATCGCGCCTTTGGCCCAGGTGTCGGCGCCCACGCCTTGGCTTCTCTACGGCCTGGGCGGTTTTATCGCCTTGGCCCTCGCCGCCGTCCTCTGGCGGCTACTGCGCAAGAAGACGCCGACCGTGGCGGCCAAGCCCCAGCTCCCGCCCTTCGAAGAGGCCCTCGCAGGCCTGGCCGGCCTCAAGGATTTGTCCCTCATCCGCCAGAACCGGGCCCGCGAATTCTGCTTCGATCTATCGGAGATCCTGCGCCGATACGTTTCCCGCCGCTTCGGAGTGGATGCGCTGGAATCGACCACCTCCGAATTCCTGGAAAAGGCCCGTCACCTGCCGGTTACGGCGGCCCAGAAGCAATGGCTGGCCGAGTTCTGCGACAAGACCGACGTGGTGAAATTCGCGAATGCGATGATGCTGGAAAGCGATGCGGGAGCCTTGCTTTCCGCGACCGAAGCCTTCGTGCGCCAAACCCGCCCTCGCGAAGACGAAAGCGTAGCGGCGACCGAGGCGCAACGGACCGCGGCGCAGAAGGGCCTGGAACCCAAGACCGCGCCATCCAAGGCTGCGCCGTCGAAGGCAGGGGGCCCGGCCAAGCCCGGTTCCCGTCCGAAACCTGCTTCGGGCGGCGGCCTGATCCAAGGCGGCCACGGCCATGAGGATCACGATCGGGGCGGGAAGCCATGATCGCGCCGCATTTCCAGAATCCCTGGTTCCTGCTCGGCTTGGCAGCCGTGCCCTTGCTGGCATGGGACCATTTCCGCAAGGCCGCCAGGCGTAAAGCCAGCATCCGCTTCCCGTCGTTGGCCGTGATCAAACGCGTGCCCCATAGCGTCATGTATCGCTTGCGCCATATCCTGCTGGTTCTGCGGCTATTGGCGATCTCCCTCATGTGCATCGCCATGGCGCGCCCGCAATACGGGGAATCCATCGAGGACATCACCACCAACGGCATCGACATCGTGCTGGCGCTCGATATCTCCGGGTCCATGCGCACCATGGATTTCAAGCCCCAGAACCGCCTGTACGTGGCCAAGAAGGTGATGGAGAATTTCATTACCGGCCGCACCCACGATCGCATCGGGCTGGTCATCTTCGCGGGACGTAGCTTTACCCAATGCCCGCTGACCCTCGACTACGGCATCCTGGTGAACTTCCTGCGCAAGATCGACTTCGGCATGGTGGAGGACGGCACCGCCATCGGCACCGGCCTGATGAACGCGTGCAATCGACTGCGCCAGAGCGGGGCCAAGAGCAAGGTGGTGATCCTCACCACGGATGGCGCCAATAATTCCGGTGAAGTCGACCCCCTCACCGCCGCCAAGGCGGCCAAGGCACTGGGCATCAAGGTCTACACCATCGGCGTGGGCAAGGAGGGGGAGCAGCCAATCGAGATCGACGATCCGCTTTTCGGCAAGCGCATCATCACCCAGAAGAGCGACGTGGACATGCCGACCCTCAAGGCCATCTCCGACGTCACCGGGGGCAAAAGCTTCCGGGCCCAGGATTCCAAGGCCCTGCAGGACATCTATGATCAGATCGACAAGCTGGAGAAGACGGAGATCAAGACCACCAGCTATTACCGTTACCATGAATTGTTCCGCAACTTGCTGCTGCTGGCTTTGCTGGCGCTGATCCTGGAGATCGGCCTGGCCAACACGAGGTTCATGAAAATCCCATGAGGTTCGGCGCCCCGCATATGTTCTGGCTGCTCTGGTTCCTCCCCGTGCTGGCGGGATTCTTCCTCTATGCGTTCCGCAAGAAGAGCAAGACCCTGGCGCGCTTCGCGCAGGTGGAAATGATCCGCCGCATGACCGACGGGATTTCCCGGGGCCGGCAATACTTCAAGGCGTTCCTCATCCTCATGGTGGCGTTCTTCGCCGTGCTCTCCCTGGCCCGCCCGCAGTTCGGCACCAAGATGGAGCTGATGCGCCGCAAGGGCCTGGACGTGGTGGTCGCCGT
Source organism: Fibrobacterota bacterium (assembly GCA_019509785.1). Classification (NCBI taxonomy): domain Bacteria; kingdom Pseudomonadati; phylum Fibrobacterota; species Fibrobacterota bacterium. The sequence continues at coordinate 61,098 of JAEKLQ010000057.1, forward strand.
GGACGTCTCGCTCTCCATGTACGCCGAAGACATCAAGCCCAGCCGCATGGCACGCAGCAAGCAGGAGATCGGGAAGTTCGTGGAGCGTTTAGGCGGCGATCGCGTGGCGCTGGTCGCTTTCGCGGGCGAAGCCTTCCTGCAATGCCCGCTCACCTCGGACTATGGAGCTTTCAAGATTTTCCTGGACGTGCTGGGCCCGGAGCTCATCCCCACCCCGGGCACCGACATCGCCGGGGCCATCGAAACCTCCATGAAGGCATTCGATCCCAAGGACCGGAAATACCGCGTTCTCGTTCTCATGACGGACGGCGAGGATCATAGCGGGCGCGCCGAGAAGATGGCCGAAGAGGCCGCCAAGGAAGGCGTGGCGGTTTTCACGGTCGGCATCGGCTTGCCCTCCGGGGTGCCGATTCCCCTCAAGGACGAGCAAGGGAACGTCGTGTACAAGAAGGATCGCAACGGCAACGTGGTGACCACCAAGCTGGATGAAGTGCTACTTCAGAAGATCGCCCTCGCCACCAACGGCAAGTACTATCACGCCGAGCCGGGCCGCTTCGAACTGGGGGACGTGCTGCGCGAAATCGAGAAAATGGAGAAACGCGAATTGGACAGCGAACGCCTGAGCCAATACGAGGATCGCTTCCAGATCCCTCTCGGAATTTCCCTCGCATTGCTGGTGGCGGAAATGCTCATTTCCGACCGCCGCAAGCGCCGTAAGGAATGGGAGGGCCGCTTCTCATGAGCAGGCCTAACCTCGGTCACGTGAAATTGCTTTTGTCCGCTGCCCTGCTGACCACGTCCTGCCTGACCGTCGGTCCTTCCTGGGCCCAAATCCCGATCGACAACGCCCCGGTTTCCAAGGGCGTGCGTATTATCGATACGGATGCCGATAGCCTGGGCAAGGATTCGGGCGCGACGGGCCCGGCCGGTGGCGCGAATTCCCAAGCCTCTCCCGGCGGCTCCGCGACCGGGCCCTCCGCTCCCGCTCCCGATCTCCTTTCCAAATACGAGAAGTCCTCTGGCGGCAAGCCACGCTGGCTGACCAAGCTCACGGGCCTTTTGGGCGCGGGGGGCGCGCCGCCCAAGCAGGCCGCCAAGGCCTATGAGAAAGGCGATTACGACGCGGCCCTGCAGAAGTACGCCGAGGCCCAGCTCGATCATCCCGAATCCCAGGCCCTGGCCTACGATATCGGCAATGCGCAATACCGCAAGAAGCGTTACGACGATGCCATCGTATCCTATAAGAAGGCGTTGCAAGGCGGCGATGCGGGCCTGGCGGCCTCGGCCTATTACAATCTCGGCAATTCGCATTTCCGCAAAGGCGAATTCGCCATCCAGGGCGGCAAGCAGGAAGGCATCGAGGATTACCGCGAGGCCATGGCCAACTACAAGAAATCCCTGGAGCTGCGGCCGGACAACAAGGACGCCAAGCGCAATATCGAGGTGGTGCAGGCCCGCATCAAGGAACTCCTCGATCGCCAGAAGCAGGATCAGAAGCAACAGGGCAACCCCCAGAAGCCGCCCGAACCCAGCGAAGAGGCCAAGAAGGTCCTGGCGCGGGCCCTGCAATTGGTCCAGGAGCGCCGCTATTCCGAAGCGAAAACCATCCTCGAAGACGTGATCCAGAAGGACCGGACGGCGGTAAGCTTCCAATCCTACGTACAACGCATCGACGACGTCCTCAAGATACTGAGGGGCGAATCGCCCACGCCTCCCAAGGCGCAGGACCCGCGCGCCGCCCAGCCCGGAGTCGGGGTCATATGAACTCCTTGCTTAAAGCGTTGCTGGCCTTAGGCCTCCTCGCGGGCTTCGCCGCCGCCAAAAGCGCCGAGGATTATCTGCACGGCGGCGCCGCGTTATACATCCAAAGCCGGCTGCAAGAAGCTTCCGTGGAAGTGGAAGAAGGCTTGCGCAAATACCCGAACGACTCCCGCCTCAAGGCCCTGGCGGACCAATTGAAGTCCATGAAGGATCAGCAGAAAAAGGAC